>JAISMQ010000297.1 GCA_031276685.1 Treponema sp.
TTTCGCCCCGGTGGAGCCCGCGTCCTTCACGTTCCACGCGATGAATCTGCCGGTGGCGTCCGCAGGTTCCACCGTCCTGGCGAGAACAATCGGCGTTCCCGCCGTTCCCGCGCTGGGTACGCCCGCAATCCCGCTCACCGCCACAAAGGGGAGATTACCCCCCGCAGGGTTGTCGCAGGCCGCGAGGCACAGCGCCATGAGAACGGCAAGCGGCAGACTTGCCCCGGCAGCTTTCTTTTCGTGTTTCATACTATGTCTCCTATGATTTTTTGGGCCGGGCAAAGCCGGCCCCTTGGTGCCAATGGACGGGTGACTGGGTAAGAAGGTTTTTCGAGGGGCGCGGGGACCCCTCTGCAGGCGGATCTATCCCTGGAAAGGACTGGGGAGATGGGGATGAGTATTAAGAGAGAGAGAGAGAGAGAGAGAGAGAGAGAGAGAGAGAGAGAGAGCAAAAACCGTGCCAAGTTTGGCTATTTGGGCGTAAAATTAGAAAAATTTCGTTATTTTTTCCCCGGCCTTGGCTCATGAGGGAAACATACCACACAGGGGGGAAATTTTCAAGTCCGCGAGGCAGGGCCGGCGAGGAAGGCGCACAGGGGAAGACCGGAAAAACCTGCCCCTGGAAAAGGCGGGCCAGCCCGAAAGCCCCTTCACTCTTCACTCGACAAGGCTGCACACAACACGGAAACCACGGTTATCGTACCTGTCGCCAGGGCTGTCGAGGCCCCGGTACGCGACCGCCCAAATGGAGGCGTCGAAGTCCCAGCCGCCGCCCCGGACCACCCGGGCCAAGTCCGGACTCAAAGCGGGCCCCGCCGGATCAGCCGCCGTTCCCGTATCAACCGGACTGCCGTACCAGTCCCAGCACCATTCCCACACGTTCCCGCTCATGTCGTGGAGCCCCAGAGCATTTGCCGTCTTTTCACCCGCCGGGTGAGTAGCGCCGCCGGAATTAGCGTTATACCAGGCGTAATTCCCCAGTTCGGATTCGGTATTGGTTCCCGCCCATTTATAGGCAAACGAACTTGCGGCGGAAGGCGTTCCTCCGCCACGGGCCGCGTATTCCCACTGCGCCTCCGTCGGCAGGCGGTAGCCGTCGGCGCCGGGTTTTATCACCGCCCCGTCCGCCGCGGTAGCAGTCCCGCTGTCATTCGTGGAGACCCGCAGTACCGCTGTACAGCTTGAATCGGCGTAATACGCCGGGGTTTTCCCGCTCATCTCGCTGTAGGCGTTGCACCACACAATTGCGTCCCGCCAGTTTATCGTGGTCACCGGCTCCAGCCTGGCGGAGTCAGCAGGAGGATCTCCGGCTGTCCCGTCATGGCCCTCGCTGCCCTGGTTGGCAAACGTGTACACATTCGCCCCCCGGTCGGCGTCTGTTGCCCACTGCTTCACCTCGTACCACAGTTCGTAGGTGGTTTCGTACTTGGCGATCTTAAAAGGGCTTAGAGTTACCGTGCGGCCCGCTATGAACGCGCCTTTCCGCCATTCATCGGTGGTGGCGGGATTGTAGTAATACGCGCTGTCACCGGCGATGGTCACGGAAGCGGCGGCATCAGGGGTAGCCTGTATCATTTCCCGGTATCGGGCCGGGGTGGCAAGAACGCTAATATTAAAGTCCTGGGTGTAATCCGGTCCCGCCGCCAGACCATCGGCAATTGTCGCCGTAACCGTCACGGTCCCCACCCCGGCGGTTGTCAGCGTAGTCCCGCTGATGGAAGCCCCGGTCGTACCCGCATTCTGTACGCTCCAGGCGACGGTCTGGTTGGTGGCGCCGGAAGGCTCCACCGTCCCGCCCAGACTCAGATTTACCCCCGCCGTCCCCTCGGCGGGTACGCCGGTAATCCGGCTTACCGCCACAAAGGGCGGAGCCCCCCGCCGGGTCGCGCAGGCCGCCAGGGCCACAAACACGGTAAGCAATAAACTTACCCTGGTGATCTTTTTGAGATGTTTCATAACACCCGCCTATTATTTTTTGGGCCGGCCTAGATACAAGCGGATAGCCCGGTCCTGCCCGCAGGGCAGGATGCGCCCAAAATTACACGCGCGACAGGCGGCTAGATTACCCGCTTTTCCTGCCAGCGGCCCCGGAGCCAGCGCCCCAGGTAGAAGCTGCCCCGGCTGACAAAGTCACAGCCCATGGCAAGCCAGACCCCCAGGGGGCCCAGGCCAAGGGCGAAGGTAAAGATGTAGGCCATGCTTACGCGGACAGTCCACATGGAAATGGTGGCCACCCACATCACGTAGCGGGCGTCCCCGGCGGCCCGCAGGGCGTTGGGCAGGGCAAAGCTGAGGGGCCAGGCAAGGATCATGGCAATGCAGTGGAGCTGCAGGAACACCTGGCCGAATTCATAGGCCGCCGGGCTCAAATTAAAAATGCCGATCAGGGGGCCCCGGAAGATCCAGATAAAAAGGCTAAAGACGGCGGTAATGGCGTAGGTAATTTTCATGATCCGCTTGCACTGTTTTTTGGCGGCGCCGTAGTCGCCGGCCCCCACGCACTGGCCCACAACGGTAAGCAGGGCCATGCCGCAGGCGGAACCGGGCATAAACGAAAACGAGTTGACCACCCCGGCCACCGCGTTCCCGGCCATCGCGGCGGTGCCAAAGACGGGGAAGATCCGCTGGGTCAGAAGGCGGCCCACCATGAACATGGAGCTTTCCAGGCCGCTGGGGATCCCCACGTTAAGGATACTGCGGATCATAGGGCGGATAAAGCGGACCTTGGAGATCCCCTCCAGGCGGATCGGCCTGCCGTGGCCCCGGTAGAGGAGGATCATGGTGATCACCGCCGCCAGAACGCGGCTTATCAGCGTGGAAAGCCCCGCCCCCAGGACCCCCCAGCGCAGGACGTAGATAAAAAAGGCGTTTCCCCCGATATTCAGGGCGTTCACCATAAGGGCTATCCGCATGGTGACTTTGGAATTCCCGACCGCCCGGAACAGGGCGGCGTTGGCGTTGTAGATCGCCAGGAAGGGGTAGGACAGGCAGGTGACCATCATGTAGATGCCGGCGGCTTCCATCACGTCGGCGTCCATGTTCCCGTAGATGATCCTGATGATGGAGCGGCGGAAGACGAAGGCGAATACGAAGACCAGCAGCGAGATGATCAAAACCGCGTAGATAAGCTGTTTTGCCGCCTCCGCAGCGTTCCGGTGATCCCGGCGGCCGATGTACTGGCTGACCACCACCGCCCCGCCCGTGGCCAGGGCGGCGAAGGCGATAATCAAAAGGTTGTTGATGTTGTCAACGATGTTAATGGCGGAAACCGCGTACTCCCCCACGTCGCTGATCATCACCGTGTCCGCCACCCCCATGGTGACGGCGAGGATCTGTTCGATAACCAGGGGCCAGATCAGGCGGAACAGGGCCTTGCCGTTCCACGTTTCCATCATGGACGGGCCGCCGGGCCGGGGCGCGGAAACCCCGGGAACCCCCCGTGAAAGGCATTTACACTCGCCGCAGGCCGACGGATCCATGCGGGGCTAGGGTTCCACCCGGCGGCGGTCCCGGGGGAAGAGGCTTGCCTCCTTTACGTTGGCAAGGCCCAGGATCTTCTGGGTAAGCCGCTCGCAGCCGATGGCGAAGCCCCCGTGCGGGGGGCAGCCGTACCTGAGGATCTGGGCGTAGCCGGCCATGTTCTCCGCCTTAAGGCCGAATTTGGGCAGGGCTTCGAGGAAGGCGCCGTAGTCGTGAAGGCGGCGGCTGCCGGAGGTTATCTCCAGGCCCCGGAACAGGGCGTCGAAGCTCATGGTCAGCGCGCCGGAGGCCCCTTCGCCGCCCAGGGGGTAGGTGTAAAAGGGGCGGTAGCGCCGGGGGAAGGCGTTGACGAAGATCAGATCGATGCCGTGCTCCCGCGCCGCCCATTCGCAGAGCAGCCGTTCCGCCTCGGGGTTGATGTCGAATATCCGCGAGGCCCCCCCCCTGCCGTGGGCCTGTTCTTCGTTGGCCAGTTTAAGGGCGGCTTCGTAGCTTACCGTGGGGGCCCCCGCCACGGCGGCGGCGGCGGGGACCGAAGCGCCCCAGGCTTCCAGATCGGCGGCGTTTTTCCGGGCCACTTCGTCAAAAATATGGGCCAAAAGCCCCTTTTCCAGTTCTATAAGCTCCAGTTCGGATTCGATAAAGGCCATTTCCACGTCAAGGGACACGTATTCGTTGATGTGCCGGGGGGTGTCGTGCTTCTCCGCCCGGTAGACGGGCCCAATCTCAAAGACCCGCTCCAGGCCGCCCGCCACCAGGGCCTCCTTGTAAAGCTGGGGGGACTGGGCCAGGTAGAGCTTCCGGTCAAAGTAGTCCACCTGGAACAGGTTGGTCCCGCCTTCGGTGGTCCCCGCGGTAAGCTTGCTGGACTTGATCCCGGTAAAACCCCGCTCCCGCAGGTAGGCGGCAAAGGCCCCGATAATCGTGTCCTGCACCTTAAAAATCGAGCTGATCCTGGGGTTCCGCAGGGAAAGGGGGCGGTTGTCCAGAATGGCCTCCAGCCCGGTCTTGGCGGGGTCCCCGTTCACCTGGTAGGGCAGATCCGGCTCCGCCCGGGACAGGATCTCCAGGGAAGCGGCCTTTAATTCCGCCCCGCCGGGGGCCTTTTCGTTCAAAGACGGGAGGCCCCGGACCCGGACCACCGATTCCAGGGTAAGCTCCGGCTTTAGAGCCCCCTCCCCCAGAACCAACTGCAACAGGCCGGACCTGTCCCGGAGGATCACAAAACTTATGCCCCCCATGTCCCGTATCCGGTGGACCCAGCCCGCCGCCTCAACCTCCGTCTCAGGCCGCGCTGAAGCGGCTTCCGCCATATCCTTTGCCAATACCCGCATAGAAGGTCATTTTAGCGTTTTCGCGCGGCCTTGTCCCCCGGACTGTCGGTTTTTTTGGTTTTTTTGGGCAGGTAGGTATCCATCCAGTCCGAAACCACCCGCTGGAATATATCGGCAAAATCCTGGTTGTACACCGTCAGAAGCTCCCCGTCGATCTTGTCCGGCGGAATTTCGGACAGAAAAAACTGAAAAGGCTGCGCGTGCAGCGCGGCGGCGAACTTTGCCAGCGTGTCGGAGGAGATCCACTTTTTACAGCTTTCGATATCGTTGATGAAATTATGGGTAAGCCCGGTCAATCCCGAAAGCTCAAGCTGGGAAATATTCCGCTGCTTCCGCAGGCGTTTAAGGTTGTAGGCGAATACATGCCGTATTTCCTGCCCGCCGGGGGGCTTTTTCGCCGTTTTCATGCTGGCCTAAGCGTGGTCCATCGCCGGATCTTCAACAAATATCCATTAGTTTGATTTTTACCGCTATCAGTTTTTCACGAAGAAATGGAATTCCTATCAAAAAACCGCCGCCTTGACATGGATAACGGGCCGTGCCAAGATCGACCCACAATTTGCCGCGTTTCGGCGCAAAATCGGAAAACAAGCGGAGAAGCCATGAATATTGAGGATCTAAGGGAAACCGCCGCCTTGGCCCACCTGAATTTGGACGAACAGGAGCTGTCCCGCGCCTTTCCGGCCTTTGAAGAGATGCTGGGCTTTTTCGCCGCCATGCGGGCGGCGGACCGGGAGCTTGCCCTGGCGGGCGCAGCCGGGAGCCCCGACGCGGGGCTTTCCGCCGTCGCCCGGACCGTCGACTCCCTCTGGTTCAGGGGCGACGGGGCCGTTTCCCCTTCCCCGCACGGGGCCCCCTCCGGGGAAGCGGCCGTCGAACAGATGCTGGACAGCGCCGGGGAACGGGACGGCCGCTTTGTGGTAGTGCCCAATGTCCTGTAACGAAGAACCCATGCCCTTCAAAGCGCCCCGGGACTACCTGCCCTACGCCGCCCAATGGGAGGACAAAATCGGGGCCTTTATCGAATTCGACCCCCGGCGGGTGGAAAATCCCGGCGGCGACCGGGCCGGCGAAGGCCGGGCCGGTGGCGCGGCGCTGCCGCCGGGTACAAACCCGGCAGGCCTCCCCTTCGCGGTAAAGGACAACATCGCGGTACGGGGCTTTTCCCTAAGCTGCGGCTCCAAACTGCTGGAACGCCTCAAAGCGCCCTACACCGCCACGGCGGTGGAAAAACTCCTGGCCGCCGGGGCGGTCCCGGTGGGAAAGACCAACCTTGACGAGTTCGGCATGGGCTCCTCCACCGACAACTCCGGCATCAAGCGGACCAACAACCCCTGGGATACCGGGCGGGTGCCGGGGGGTTCCTCCGGGGGATCGGCGGCGGCGGTGGCGGCGGGCATGGTGCCCTTCGCCCTGGGTTCCGACACCGGGGGCTCCGTGCGGCAGCCCGCAGCCTTCTGCGGGGTGCTGGGGCTCAAACCCACCTACGGGGCGGTGTCCCGCTTCGGCCTGGTGGCCTATGCGTCCAGCCTGGAGGGGATCGGCGTCCTTGCCGATTCGGTCCGCCGCTGCCGGGACGTGTTCGCCGTGATCCGGGGGAAGGACCCCCTGGACCAGACCAGCCGCGAGGCCCCGGACGGAGCCCCGCCCCTTTTCAAGCCCCCCCGGGCGAAGACCATCGGGGTCCTCTCGCCGGAGGCGGTGGCCCGCGCCATTGCCGGCGCGGCGGCGGAGCGCCGGGCGTTCCGCCAGCCGGAGGACCGGGACGGCGAAAGCCCGGAAACCGCCGGGGCGGCCCTGGGGATCGCGGCGCAGGCCGCGGAACTGGAACCGGAGGTGCGCCGGGGCTTTGAAACCGCCAAGGCGGGCCTGGCGGAACTGGGCTACCGCCTGACGGACGTGGAGATCCCCAGCCTTAAATACGGGGTCCCTGCGTACTACACCATCGCCACCGCCGAAGCCAGCGCCAACCTGGCCCGCTTCGACGGCGTCCGCTACGGAGCGCGGCCGGAATGGGCGGAGAATCCCGACGAGCTTATCGACAAGGCCAGGCAGGCCGGCTTCGGGCCGGAGGTAAAGCTGCGTATCCTGCTGGGCACCTTCGTGCTTCGTTCGGGCTTCCAGGACCGCTACTACCTGCGGGCCCAGCGGATCCGGTCGGCGATACGGAGGGACTTTGAAAGCCTGCTGGGGGACGGCGAGTACCGCGACGCCGCGGCCGCCCCCTGCGACGCCATACTCCTCCCGGTGTTCCCCACGCGGGCCTTCGGCCGGGGGGCGGCGGCCCTTTCCCCCTTCGCCCAAAAGGCGGCGGACCTCTACACCTGCTGCGCCAACCTCGCGGGGCTTCCGGCCCTGTCCTTCCCCGCCTCCGTGGAAGGGGGGCTCCCCGTCGGGGTCCAGCTTATCGGCCGGGCCTTTGCGGAAGGAACCCTGCTGGACATTGCCGGGGACTGGGAAACCGCGCACCCCGTCCCCCGCCCGGCGGGCTACCGTTCTTTTTGGAGCTGAACATGTACCAGTCTTTTATCGGCCTCGAGATCCACATCCACCTTTTGACCAGGACCAAGGTGTTCTGCGGCTGCCGTTCCGCCTTTGGGGACGAGCCCAACACCAACGTGTGCCCCGTCTGCATGGGCTACCCGGGGGTCCTCCCCAGCCTGAACATCGAGGCGATGAGGATGGGCTGCCTGGTGGCCCGCGCCCTGAACTGCCGGATCCCCGAAAAAACCTGGTTCGAGCGGAAGCAGTACTTCTACCCCGACATGCCCAAAAACTACCAGATCTCCCAGTTCGCCTCCCCCCTGGGGCAGGACGGCCGCGTGGAGCTGGAGGGCAGGATAGGGGGCCGGGAGATCGTCAAACAGGTGCGGATCAAGGAGTGCCACCTGGAGGAAGACGCGGGGAAGATGATCCACACCGGGGCCGCCTCCCTGCTGGACTACAACCGGGCCGGGGTTTCCCTGCTGGAGATCGTCACCGAGCCGGACATGGAAACCGGGGAGGAGGCGGAACTTTTTATCCAGCAGCTCCGCCGCGTGGTCCGTTACCTGGGGGTCTGCGACGGCAACATGGAGGAGGGAAGCCTGCGGGCGGACGCCAACGTGTCCATCAACCTCCCCGGCCGGGGCCTGGGGAAGAAGGTGGAGATCAAGAACCTCAACTCCTCCCGTTTCGTGCGCCTTGCCCTGAACTACGAAATAAAACGCCAGGGCGAATTCCTGGACGCGGGGAAAACCGTGGTCCAGGAAACCCGGCTGTGGAACGAAAACCGGGACCAGACCGAAACCATGCGGCAAAAGGAAAACGCCCAGGACTACCGCTACTTCCCGGAGCCCGATATCCCGGTCTTCCGGCCGGACGAAGGCTTTCTCAGATCCGTGGATGCGGCCCTGGTGGAACTGCCCCTGCCCCGCGCCCGGCGCTTCGAGCGGGAATTCGGCCTTTCCCGGGAGCAGGCGGAGCTGATCTGCGAGGAAAAAGAGGGGGCCGACTACTTCGAGGAAGCCCTGCGGCTTTCTGCCGCACAGGGCCTTGATCCGAACGGGGCCGCCGCAAGGATCGCCAACCGGATCTTGCAGGACCTAAAGCGCGTCCTCAACAAGGGGGGCCTTGGCCTGGCCGGCATCGGCGGCCTGAACTTCGGCCCCGCCCGCCTCGCCTCCCTCGTGGGGCTTGAAGAAACCGGCCTGGTATCGGCAAAGATCGCCAAACAGACCCTGGAAGCCGCCGTCGCGGAGGACCGGGACCCGCAAGCCGTCGTCCGGGACCGGGGCTGGGAGATCCTCTCGGACCCCGCGAAAATAGCGGAGGCCGTACAGGCCGTGGAAGCCCAGGAGGGCGCGGCCCTGGCCGAAGCCCGCGAAGCCGCCGCCGGGGGGAACGGCAAGCGGCGGGGGACCCTGGCCGCCTTTCTCGTGGGGAAGGTGCTGGAACAGACCGGAGGCCGGGCGGACCCCAAAATCGCCGGGGCCCAGATCGCCGCCCTCATCGATTCGTGACAGGGCCGTTATAAAGGATTAGTGAAACACGGAGGCTAAAGATGACTGGAAAAACACGGGTTGCGCTGAACATGAAAAAGTATCTGTTTTGTATAGTTGCATCTATCCTGATCGTTTCGATGCTGCCAATTTCCTGTAAACAGCCGGTAAACGAAAAGCCCAAAAACACCGGGGGCGGCGCATATTACAATGAACCGAAAGTATTTGTTGTGGATATCAGCCAGGAAACAGACTGGAACTACATGGCTGTCGGAAAAGACGGGTCAAGCCTTTTTTTCAACGCCGATGAATCTACCGGCATACCAGCCCTTATGTACTACAAACCGGAGAAAGACTCTGACAGCGGCTTTACATTCCTGTTTAAGGAAAACGGCTTGCCGGACAGGATGATAGCCAACAATCATATTTTGTATTTTGGCAACTTCAACGGTTACAAATTTGATCTGGCTGTGGTTTATCCGGATAGTACAATTGAATATCAGTATGATATAGAGACCGAAACAAACTGGGACGAGTACGATGCTTACACTGAAACATCCCCCTCGGTCCGGGGCCGCGGCGCTGGTTCTAATTTTTTTAATCAACCCTGGGTTAAGCACGCGATAGGAGCCGGCTCATGTATTGGATCGACCGTTTTACCATTTCTTGCAGTAGGATGTGGTAAATATGTAACCGATATTGTGATTGATCAGGTAGTTCCTGCCGATCAGGTTGAAGTTGTACAGCATGTAAGAAACACGATTATAGATGTATTTGAGTGTGCCGGCGGCAGTATGTCTAGCTGTCTTTCAGGTATGGCCAACGCGGCTAAATTCCTGGCATACCTTGACTTTGATATTTCCGATGAAAAAACCGAACAAATAAAAGAAGTAATCAGAAAAATAGAAGGCGACGCCCTTACCACTACGATTCCCAGCGAACTTTTGGAATATTTCTTGTTGCTCGGCATAGAGGTCAACAGCGGCAGAACTCCGCCCAATATCGAAGGGACGTACTGTGCTGAAACATTACAGTTAGTTAAAAATACAGCAACAATTACTATCATTGAACAATGGGATA
>JAISMQ010000250.1 GCA_031276685.1 Treponema sp.
GTAGGTGTAGAAGGGCTGGGGATCGTATTCGGCGGCGCGGCTTCGAAGCTCCTGGGGCAGGAGCCGCCCGCTGGCGTAGTAGTACCAGGTCCCCCGTATGGGGACCGCCCAGTCCCCGTTCCGGAATTCCGCCGGACCTATCCGGTCGGGGTAGGCCTGGGCCAGGGCCTTCATAATCCGTTCCCCCTGGCTGGGGGGCTGTTGGGGGGGAGGGCTTACCGTGGAGGGCCTCACCATTGTCCCCTCTGCGGCGCCCCTGGCCAGGAGACCGTTTTCTACCGGGACGGGGACGCTGGGGGGCGCGGCCGCGACGCTGTCTATGGTCACGGTACTGTTTTCCGCCGCTACGGCCTCTGCCGCCGCGACTTCAGTTACTGCGGTCTCTGCTACTGCGACTTCAGTTGCTGCGGTCTCTGCTACTGCGGCCTCAACCGCTGCGATCTCTGCCACCGCGACTTCAGTTACTGCGGCCCCTGCTATCACGACTTCAGTTACCGCAGCCTCTGCTACCGCAGCCTCAACCGCTGCGGCCTCTGCTACCGCGGCCTCTGCTACCGCAGCCTCAGTTACCGCAGCCTCTGCTACCGCGACTTCAGTTGCTGCGGCCTCAGTTACCGCAGCCTCTGCTACCGCGACTTCAGTTGCTGCGGTTTCTGCTACCGCAGCCTCTGCTGCTACGACCTCAGTTACTGCGGCCTCTGCTACCGCGACTTCAGTTACAGCAGTCTCAACCGCTGCGGTCTCTGCTGCCATGACTTCGGCCAGCGCGACCTCCGCCGGGGGAGGTCCGCTATCCGGCGCTTCAAGGGAAACTGCCGGTTCTTCGTTTGGCGCCGGGCCGGTCTCCCAGATCTCCAAACCGGGAATATCCCCTCCGGTTGCCGCGCCCCCTGCAATAGCCTCCGCAGCAGGCCCGGTTTCCGGGGCCGGAGTTTGGGTTCCGTCCGGGGGGGGAACACCGGGTTCTTCCGGGCCGCCCGCCGGATTGGGGGCGGTCACCGATGGGTCCGGAACCGGGGAAGCGGGCGGAGCCGAATTTTCGCTTGTCTGAAAACTGGAAACGGGGATGAATCCCCCGCTGTTGTTTCCCCCTGCGTGCAGACAGGCCGCCAGGAGCGGCAGAATAAGGAGGGACAGTGCCGCAAGCCTTTTTCGGGCAGCCGCATGGCAGACGGAACCCGCAGGCCGCAGTTTGGCAGACGCTTGAGTAGGCATATTAAAATACTACCACAAAGCAAAAAAACCGCCCACAGGCAGGGCGCGGTTGGAAGGTAATAAGCGCTGATCTAAACACAGATTCTGCGGCTGGTAGCGGGGACGCCGGTTTCCCGGTATACTGGCCCCATGCCCAAAACCACGCCCCTTTTCCTTATCGATGCCTATGGCCTTATCTACCGTTCGTATTTTGCGTTTATGTCCCACCCGCTGCGGAACAGCCAGGGGCGCAATATATCCGTCCTGTTCGGTTTCGCCCGGACTCTGTTAAGCCTTATGGACGAAGGGGTCGCCGGTGTCCCCGGACTGACGGACCGGGGTTTTTGTCTGGCAGCGGCCTTCGATTCCCGTACCCTCACGTTCCGCCACAAGATCTACAGCCAGTACAAGGCCAACCGGGAAAAGGCCCCGGAGGATCTTCACGATCAGGTGTCCCTGGTGGAAGAATTGCTGGATGCCCTGGGGGTAAAGGCCCTGCGCGTGGACGGTTACGAGGCGGACGATATTATAGCCACCCTGGCCGGTATGTGCCGCCGGGAAAAGCGCCCCTGCTACATCATTTCCAGCGACAAAGACCTGCTCCAGTTGGTGGGGGAGGGGACCTGGGAGCTGCGGCCCCGGAAATCATCGGGTACCGGCGGCGGTACGGGCAGCGGCCCGGCCTACGAGCTTGTGGGCCCCGACGAGGTCAAGGCCGAGTGGGGGGTCGCCGCAGGGCAGATCCTGGATATTCTTTCCCTGGCCGGGGACAGTTCCGACAACATCCCCGGCGTAAAGGGCATCGGGGAAAAGACAGCCGCCAAACTTATGGCCCGTTATGGGTCCCTGGACGGGATCTACGGCAACATTGCCGGGATTGAGGGGAGTACCGGGAAAAAGCTGGCGGAGGGGAAGGAAAGCGCCTACTTTTCCAAAAAGCTTGTCATGCTGGAGGATAAGGTCCCGCTCCCCATTACGAGTATCGACGAGCTTTCCGCCGGAAACCTGGATCGCGCCGCCGCCGCCAGGGTTTTGTACCGGGAAGGCGTGCTGCAGATAGCCCGCAGGCTGGACAAAGATGCGGGCGCGGAGCCCGGCGCGGATGGGGCGCCTGGCGGTCCGGACGCGGCGCCCTCAGTGCCCGGTCCGGAGGCCGGCGGCCCTCCGGGGCCCGGCCTTGCGGCCAGGATCCCCGCCGAACTGCGGGGGCCCGGAACCTACAAGACGATCCTGGATATGGCGGAACTGGAAACCCTGCTGGCGGCCGGGAAAAAACAGGGTTTTTTGGCCCTGGATTTTGAAACCGATTCCCTTGACGCATGGAACGCCCAGCCCATCGGGATCTCCCTGGCCCTTAAACCACGGGAGGCGTTCTACGCGCCGGTGGCCCCCCACGCCCGGCTCCGGGACGGCGACGGCCCGGAGGGGCCCGCCCCCTGCCTGGATGCGCGGGCGGTTAGGGATCTTCTGCTCCCCCTCCTGTCCGATTCCGCCATGACCATCGCGGCGCACAACGCCAAATTCGATTACAAGGTAAGCCGGGGCTGGGGCATTCCCCGCTGGAACTGCAAGATCTGGGATACCATGGTAGCCGCCTGGCTCGTGGACCCGGAGCGGAACAACTACTCCCTGGATTCCCTTGCGGCCTACCACCTGGATTACCATGACGCCATAGCCTACTACGACGTGGTCCCCAAGGGCAGCGCCTTTGACGCAGTATCGCTGGAGACCGCGACACGCTATTCTGCGGAAGACGCGGATCTTTGCATTAGGATGCGGCAGTACCTTAGCCCGGCCCTGGAGGTGGGGGAAACCCGCGGGATCTTCGAAAATCTGGAAATGCCCCTGCTCCCTATCCTTGCGGAGATGGAAGGGGAGGGTATTAAAATTGATCCCAAGGTTCTTAAAGATTACGGCGAAGAACTGGGGACGGAACTGGCCCAGGTGGAAAAAGATACCTACCGCCTGGTGGGGCACGAGTTTAACCTGGGTTCCCCCAAGCAGCTTCAGGAAGTCCTGTTTGTTGAACGCAAACTGAAAAGCGGCAAGAAAACAAAAACCGGCTACTCTACCGATATGGCGGTGCTGGAAGAACTGGCCAGGGAAGATCCGGTTCCCGCCCTTATCCTGCGGCACAGAACCCTGTCAAAACTTAAATCCACCTATGTGGATACCCTGGTGGATCAGGCGGACTCCCACGGCAGGCTCCACACCAATTTTGTGCAGACCGGGACCGCCACCGGGCGGCTTTCCAGCAAGGAGCCCAATCTGCAAAACATCCCCATCCGCGACGAGGAAGGCCGCCGGATCCGCGCGGCTTTTGCGGCCCGTCCGGGGAACCTCCTTATCAGCGCGGATTACAGCCAGATAGAGCTGGTGATCCTGGCCCATCTTTCCGGCGATGAAAACCTGGTTTCCAGTTTTCGGGAAGGCAAGGATGTCCACGCCCGTACCGCCGCCCTTATCTTCGGCGTGGACGAGGACAAGGTGGACAGCGGCCAGCGGCGCATCGCCAAAACCATCAACTTTGGGGTCATGTACGGCATGAGCGCCTTCCGCCTGGCCAACGAACTCGACATTACCCGTACCGAGGCGGCCGCCTTTATCGACGCATATTTCAAGACCTACTCCGGGGTCAGCCGCCTTATCGGCGAGCTTGTCAGCAAAACCGAACAGACCGGCTACGCCTCTACCATTCTGGGAAGGCGGCGCTATATTCCGGCGATCAACTCCCGGAACAAGACTGAAAAGGCGGCGGCGGAGCGGGTGGCGGTGAACACCCCCATCCAGGGTTCTGCGGCGGACATCGTTAAAACCGCCATGCTCAAGGTGGATCAGGCCCTCCGCCTGTCCGGCAGCCCCGCGAAACTGCTCCTCCAGGTTCACGACGAGCTTATCCTGGAGTGCCCCCGGGCGGATGCCCCCGCCGCAGCGGAACTGGCGCGGAAGGTGATGGAAGGGGCGGCCGCCCTTTCCGTACCCCTGCGGGTAAGCGTGGAAACCGGCAAACACTGGGGGGATTTTCACTAAGGGCCTGCCGCCTAAGGAAATGGAACCTGGCTGCTAAATTTTACCGCCGTACCGTATGCTAACGATTCCATAAGGAATAAATAACAGCGTCCCGAATGTCAGTATCATGCGCGCAAAAGATGCCATAAGATTTTATCAATAAAAGTGACGCAATAATAAAAATAATTGCCAGTGAATACATTGCTGAAAAAAATAATGCGGATACTCCTTTTAAATTTACGACTGTGATTATTGAATAAACAAGAATCGGAATAACCGATATTGCTATTACGGCCAAAAGCCATTTTGAACTAATAACCAATGGCTTGTTTCTAATAACTGCCGCAAGGCCAATAATCAAGTAAAATATTGCAAAAATAGACAAAAAGACCG
>JAISMQ010000260.1 GCA_031276685.1 Treponema sp.
CGTGGCTGTGGGACCACGTGGACGGCGAGCCCGTGGCGAACCGCTTTCATTCGATGGCGCAGGTTCCCGCGTTTACGCCCCTGTCCGAAACCCTTTCGAAAGAGCTTAAAAAAAAGGGCTTTACCTTTGTGGGCCCCACCATCATGTACTCCTACATGCAGTCCGCCGGGCTGGTGAACGACCACCTTACCAGTTGCTACCTGGGGGGGACGTAAAAGCACGGGATTCTATCAGTTGGAACGTACAGGCAATTGAAACGTACAGGATAAAAAAAGCCGCCGCCGAAAGGAGGAAAACGGCGACGGCATGGAAAAAAGGAGAACATCAGGAAGAAGCGTTTCTACACATTACAAACCCCCCAGCCGGGATATAGTTACACCGCAATTTGGGGGGGCCGGTTCAGAGTTCCCAGGTATAGCGGAGGCCCGTGGAGATCCTCAGACTCGCGCTCATGTCGGCGTTCCAGTCGGGTTCTGTTCCCGGCGCGCCGTAGTAGGATTGCCAGGCCAGTTCCCCGTACAGATCCAGGCTGCCCCTGCTCACCGGGAAGGAGAGGGGGACCAGCGTGACCCCGGCGGAGCCGAGCCAGGAGTTCCCCCCCGTGTAGCGCCGGTCCCCGGCCGGAAGCTTCATGGTCGGGACGCCCAGGGAAAAGGCGGGGCCGGCAAAGAACCGCACTTTGTCGTCAAAACCCAGGGAAAAGGTAAACGGCACCCTGAATACCCCCAGAACACCGTCCCATTCGGGGCGGATCTCGAAACCGGGGACCAGGGGCTGCCCCAGGACGACGCCCTTCCAGGCGAAACGGCCCTGGGCCGTGACGCCCCGGATGGGGTTGTCCCGCTCCATAAAGCCGCTCCAACTGGGGGCAAAGGCAAAACCGACCATAAAGCCCTTCCCCCGCAGGGCCTCCCCCCAGCCGCCGGGCGGGTTTTCCGCAGCGCCGCCCCCGCCTTTGGCAGGATTCGCGGGCTTGGCGGGAGGGGCGGGATTAGCGGGAGTTGCAGGATTAGCGGAAGGGGCAGTATTGGCGGAAGGCGAAGCCGTTTCCCTGGGCGCCGCGCCCTCCCCCGGTCTTCCCGAAGCCGGCGGCTGGAAGGCCGCGATTTCCCCCCTGGGCAGTTCCGGCAGGGCCCGGCCGCCCCCGGCAAAGGTCCTCCGCCAGTACGATTCGTCCAGACGGGAGTAGATAACCCCCGTGTTTGGCCCGTCGGAAGCGGAATGGATAAAACGGCCCTCCCCAATGTAAAGCCCCACATGGGAAATGCCGGGCCCCGTGGTGATAAAAAAGACCAGATCCCCCGGCTGCAGCGAATTTTCACCGATCTTTTCCGTCCAACTGTACAGAGCCGAGCTGGTCCGGGGCACCGAAACCGCAAGGGAATCCTTAAAACTGGCGTAGACAAGCCCCGAACAGTCCACGCCGTTCCTGTCCGTCCCGCCGTGGCGGTACGGGGTCCCCCGGTAGGCGTCCGCCGCGGTAAGAAGCCTGTTCCGGGCCTCCAGAATCGCGGAATTCCCGCCGCCGACCGCCGGGACCGCCCGGCTGTCCAGGGGCGGCGCCGCAAACAGGGCCGGAGTCCTGCACAAAAATCCGGCAAGACATACCGCAACGACATTTTTGAAGAAATTTCGGGACTTTGCCATAGTTCCATGTATCGGCATGTTTGCCGCGGCCCTGCACAGGCGGGGGCAGGGCCAGCACGTATACATGGGAATATTGCGGTGAACAGGAAAACCAGGGGAAGCAAAACGCCTGTGGCGGCCACGCTTGCTTTGCGCCAGGAGCTTGCTCCTCATTTCCTGCCGTTCAGATGGCGCAAAGCTTCGTTCAAGTGTCCGCCACAGGCGTTTTGCTTCCCCTGCCCGCCGCAATTTCCCATACCGTATGCGCTGGCCCTGCCCTTGGATAAGGTTAGCATACGCGGAAGGTAAAACATCGGCGTGAAAGGTATAAAACGGCCCCGTTTTTTTATATGCGCTGGCCCTGGGAGGGGCCTTAGTCCCCAACCCGTACCCAGGTTTCCCCGTTGCCCGAAAACGAAGCCGCGCCGTCTACCCGGTAAGTGAACGTAATGCCTTCGGTCGTGAGCAGCAGCGTGTTTTCCGTTACCCGGAACACCCCGGCCGCCATGCTCCCCGCGCTGTTCCGGTAGGCCAGGTAGCCCGATCCGCCGGATCCGGTAAAGGTAATTTCGGCGGTACTCCCCGACAGCCGGTAGGTCCCGTTCCGGAAGGCCGGCGTCCCGCCCTGTACCAGGCTCGCTATGCCCGGCCCGCCGGCCGTTTCCGCCTGCGCCACAGCCTGCGGCGCGGCCGGGGCAAAATCAGCCGCGCCGTGATCCTTCAGGTAGTTGTAAACGTCCAGGAATCCGTTTTCGTAGGCAGTCGAAGCCGCCGTAGCGCCGCTGACAGTACGCATGTTCACATCCGCGCCGTGTTCGACAAGAAAGCTGACCATTTCCAGGTTGTTGTTTTTCGCGGCGTGTATAAGCGCCGTCATGCCGTCCGCGTAAGATTTATCCGCCGGGTACTTGTAATTCAGGTCGGCGCCCATCCCGGCAAAGCGCTTAACAAGATCCCAGCGCTGCTTTTCCGCCGCCAGAAGCAGTATTTCCCCGTTCGGCCCTATCCCGTCATCCAGAATGTGGTCTATAACGCCGTTGGCATGGGACTTGTCAAGCGCGTTGAACAGATCGTACTGGACGGCGCGGATACCGTGCTTGCGCAGCAGTTCCATTACCTGCAGCGTAGTTTCGCCCCGGGTATAGTCCAGCACAAAACGGTAGGCCAGCCGCTTTTCCGCAGCCGTAATGCCGCCCGCGCCCAGTATCCCGTCAACTTTCTGCGTGTCCCCCTC
>JAISMQ010000262.1 GCA_031276685.1 Treponema sp.
CATGGCAGACTTTGCCCTGCTCAAGCTGGTCCGCTGCGCCGGGGGAAACCCCGATTCCGGTTCGGACAGCGAGATCTGGGAAATCACCGAGTACGGCAAGGAACTGTACGCAGTGTACCGGATGCGGCAGCTCGAAAAACCCTTTGAACGCCTGGCCGCCCAGACGGCGGACGCGGCGCAGCCTGCGGATGCGGCGCAGCCCTCTGAAGCGGCGCAGCCTGCCGAAGCGGCGGGCCCGCCCCCGGATCGCGGGGAAGAGGAGGCGGCGGAAGCCCCGGGGCGGCGGAAAAAGCGGGGCGTGAAGAAAGACGGGGAGTAAGTCCCTGATTTTACGGGTGTTTTTCCTCGACAAAAATCGCAAATTTGTTTATCATTTTTAATATGTTAGCATATTCCGACTATATCGCCGATTGGCCGGATCTTCCCTGGCCCAACTTCGCGGCGTGGCTGGAGGGGATCGAAAAAAACTGGGGCGGCCGGACCGCTATCCTGTACCGGGCCGGCAGGCAGGAGGAGTTTACCCGCTGGACCTACCGCTACTTCGCGGCGGAGTGCCGCAGGATTGGCCGGGGGCTCCTGGCTGCGGGGCTTGCGAAAGGCGACCGCGTGGTCCTGTGGGCGGAGAACCGTCCCGAGTGGATGGCGGTGTGGGCGGGCGCCGCCGCCGCCGGATTGGTCATCGTGCCGGTCGATTTTCTGGTCTCCGAGGAGGAGTGCCGCAACATCATTAAGATCACGGGCGCGCGGGCCATTTTCTATTCCGGCAGGAAAAAGAGCTTTGCCGAATCCCTGGACGGCGTCCCCCTTGACGTTAAGCTGTGCATCAGTACGGGCGCGGAAGACGGGTCCGGCGGGGTCTTCCCGGGCGGGACGGACACCGCCACCAACGGAGTCAGCGGCGAATGGGCGCGTTTCGGCGCGGGCGCGGCGGCAGCGCCCGCCGTTGCGATTGGCGAACGGGACCCCGTGTCCATCGTGTTCACGTCGGGGACCACGGGTTTTGCCAAGGGGGTCACGCTGCACCACAAGGGGATTATCGCCAACACCAGCGCGGCGATTCTCCAACTGCGCGCGCACTCTTCCGACGTGTTTATCAACGTGCTGCCCCTTCACCATACCTACCCCACCACGTGTTCCTTCATCGCCCCCCTTAGCCTGGGGGCGGCTACCATCATTGTTGAAAAACTGGTGGGCAAAGTCGTGGTAGACGATATACGGGACGGCAAGGGGACCTTCCTTATCGCCGTGCCCCTGCTCTACGACAAGGTTATGGTGGCCCTGGACCAGGGCTTCCGCAAACTCAGCCCGTTGCTGCAGGGGATCTTCGACAGGCTGCAGAAGGTCTCCCTGGACAGGGCCAACAGGGGGAAGATCCGCTTTGGCAGGATCGCCCTGTGGCTTATCCGCAAGAAGGCCGGGCTTTCGTCTATCAGGATGATGGTGGCCGGCGGCGGCCCCCTTAACCCCAAAACTGCGGACTTCTTCGATTCCTTTGGCTTTAACATGGTTCACGGCTACGGGATGAGCGAAAACAGCCCCCTTATCAGCGTAAACACCCCCTGGCGCCGCCGCAACGCATCCGTGGGGCTTCCGGTTAAGTACACGGAAGTACGGATAGACGAACCCGACGGCGAAGGGCACGGCGAAATAGTGGTCAAGTCCCCCTCGATCATGCTGGGCTATTACAACAACCCCGAGGCCACCGCGGAAGTTATGGCCGAAGACGGCTGGTTAAAAACCGGAGACCTGGGCTACCGGGACGAAGACGGCTTTATCTACATCAACGGCCGCAAGAAGAACCTAATCGTCAGCTCCGGGGGGAAGAACGTCTACCCCGAGGAAATCGAGTCCCACTTTAGCGGTTCCAGGGTTATCGGCGAAATCCTGGTTCTGGGCAGGCGCGAAGGGCAATTCGGCGGGGAGCGCGTCTTTGCCGTCGTGGTCCCCAATTTCGAGGCGCTGGCCCAGGATTACCCGGGCCGGGAGCCGGACGACGCTTTTCTCCGGGGCCTGGTCAAAAAGGAAATCGAGGAGGCCAACCGGCATCTGGCGGGCTACAAAAAGATCGGCGATTTTACGCTGCGCCGCGAAGCCTTTGAAAAAAACGCCCAGCAGAAGATTCGCCGTTTCCTGTACCAGAACTACGCTAATTAGCGTGTACGCGGATTAGCGCGTCCGCAGATTAGTGTGTGCGCGGATTAGCGGCGGGCCCGGCGCGTAACAAAACTGCGTTCCTGTGCAGTTTGCCGGGCCCCGGCCGCGCTTTTTTATGCGCAATGTTTTGGCCCGGCTTTTCTGTCAATTTTCAAGCGGCTTGACACGGCAAAATCAGTCGATTATAGTCAAAAATATGCGGAAAAACACCATTATTCAGGGCGATTGTATTCAGGAGCTTAAAAAATTTCCCGACAACTCCGTTGACCTTATTTTTGCGGACCCCCCGTATAACATGCAGTTGAAAAACGCCCTTTACCGCCCCAATAATACAAAAGTTGACGGTGTTGACGATGAATGGGATAAATTCGCCTCTTTTACAGAGTACGATAATTTCTGCAGGGCATGGCTCAAAGAATGCCGGCGCATATTAAAGGATACAGGTTCAATGTGGGTTATTGGAAGCTACCACAACATTTTCCGTGTCGGTACTACAATGCTCGACCTGGGCTTTTGGATTCTGAACGACGTAACCTGGTACAAGACAAACCCCATGCCCAATTTTTTGGGTACCCGTTTTACAAACGCGACCGAAACCCTTGTCTGGTGTTCAAAAGGCGAACAGTACAAAAAATACACGTTCAACCACAAGCTGATGAAAAAATACAACGGCGGCAAGCAAATGACTTCCGTCTGGCAAATCGGGCTTTGCATCGGGGATGAACGGCTAAAAGGCGGGGACGGGAAGAAGGCGCACTCAACCCAAAAGCCGGAAGAACTGCTAAAAAGGGTCATCCTTTCCACGACACGGCAGGGAGACCTTGTTCTTGACCCATTTTTTGGAACGGGCACAACCGGGGCTGCCGCAAAAAAATTAAAACGCGATTTTATCGGCATAGAAAAAGAAGCGGAATATATCACCCTTGCAAAGCACAGAATTGATACTATCAAGACCTTTTTCCCCGAAGCCGATTGGGTGGAGGAAGAAAAAGAGAAACAGGACCGGGTTTCGTTTGAAACGCTGATTAAAGAACGTATTGTCAAAGCCGGAGAACCCCTATACACCCGTAAAACGTACAGCGCCACCGGCGCGTAGTCCCGGCAGCCGGAAGGCGCGTCAATTTACTGCGCCCGGTCCCCCCGCCGCTTTGCCAGGATGGTGTCGGCAATTTCCGCAAAGCCGTCGCCGCAGTCCAGGGACGAGACGAAGGCGGGGAGGCGGTTCATAAGGGTGGCGTATTTTTTTACGTTTGCGACGCCGCAGCTTAGGGGGAAGCGGGCGAACATGGGTTCGTCGTTGGGGGAGTCCCCGGCAAAGATCAGCTCCCGGTCCCCCGCGCCGCTTTGCCAGCCGAAGCGGCGGGATAGAAAGCGTTCCACCATGGATAGTTTGTCGTAGTCCCCCATCCAGACGTTCACGTGGATGGAGGAGACCTTGGCCCGAGCGCCTTCTTCCAGCGCGATGTCCCGGATCCGCCCGGCGGCGCTTAAGGGGAGGGCGGGTTCTTCTTCCGCGAAGTCCAGGGCCAGATCGTAGAGCCGGGAGAACTGATCTTTGGCGACCCGCAGCAGGGGGAATTCCGCCAGGGCCCGCTGCCGTACCTTCGCAAGAACGGGGTGGTCGTTCCTGACGGCGGCGGGGTGGTAATCGGCCCGGAGGGAGGGGAGCCGGAGGGCCTCGCCAGGTATGGTGTTACCGGGTTCTTCCCACAGGGCCAGGGCGCCGTTTTCCCCTATGACGCCGTCCACGGGCCATTCCCTGGCGATGCAATCGCACCAGCCGGCGGGCCGGCCGCTTACGGGGATCACCTTGAGCCCCGCTTCCCTAAGCTTCCACAGGCTGGCATAGGCGGAGGCAAGGAGCTTGCCCCCCCTGGTAAGGGTGTCGTCAATGTCCGTCAGAATGTAGCGCAGCCCCGACGCTTCGGCGGCGCTCATTTCCGCAATAGGTCTCATGGGGACAAGATGGCATGGAAACACCGGGCTGGGGAAGCCGGAAACGGTCTTTTAAGCTATACTGTGACCAACATAGAACTATATGGAGGTACTATGCCTAAATTAGGAAAGTGGTTTAGTCCGGCAATGGTGTTAGTGGCCCTGGCGGCGATCGTGGTTGTGATTCTGCTGGGGACGACCGTTTACATTGTGGACCAGACCGAAGAGGCGGTGATAACCCGTTTTGGGCGTTACCATGCCACCCAGGAACCGGGGCTTCAGTTCAAGCTGCCCTTTGGGATTGACAAGATGTACAAGGTGAATGTGAAAACCGTACAGACCGAGCAGTTCGGTTTCCGTACCGTAACAAGCGGGATTAATCCTACCTATACCAACCAGACCAGCGAGTCGACGATGCTTACCGGGGATCTGAACATTGTGGAGGTGGAGTGGATTATCCAGTACCGGGTGGTGGATCCCAGGGCCTGGGTTTTTAACGTGATGGAACGGAGCCGGACCATCCAGGACGTGTCCCGGTCGGCTATCAATATGCTGGTGGGGGACCGGACCATTATGGATATTATGGGGCCGGAGCGGAGCTTTATAGAATCCGCCGGGGCGGAGTTTATGAACGAGACCTTCCGGGGTTACGGCCTGGGAATCGATGTGATCGCCGTTAAGCTTCAGAATATCGATCCCCCCGCGGGGGTGCAGGAGGCATTTGACGACGTGA
>JAISMQ010000282.1 GCA_031276685.1 Treponema sp.
GCTCGTCCAGGTTTTCCACGCCGTCGTCGTCACGGGGGATCACGAAAAAGCTGAACCGCTCTTCCGGCCCGTTCTCCCCCTGGTAGAACACCAGATCGAGAAACCCGAAATCAATGGACGGTTCGGCGCGGGAACAGGAGAAAAAAAACGCGCACAAAAGGGCGCAGAAAAAGACGCGGAAAAGAGACGCCGCCCCACGCTTAAAAAAAACAAGCCGGAAAAAACCGCCCCGCGCCTTCCGGCCTCCCCGTTGTCGTTCCACGGCAAACCCCCTGCACCATACTATACTCTCCGGGGGCGCTAAAAACCAGAGGGCGCTTTCAGGGCCGGCGCATGGAAACCTGCGGCAGACAGAAAACCCAGGGGGGCGCTTTCAGGCGGGCGTTGTTCAAAACCCGGCGAATTTTGGGAAATCCTCAAGTATTCGCGCTTTGCTGCCGACAATGGTTTGAATTAGGCGGCCAGGAACCGGTATCCGCGGTACCGTGTTCCCGGTTTTCCTGTTCCCAGGGCAAGGATGCCTTGGCATGACATTCAAGGAGGATGATATGATCATCAACCACAACCTGTCCGCCATGTTCGCGGACCGGTCTCTCAAGGTCACGCAAAACGACCTTACCAAAAACCTGGAAAAACTCTCTACCGGCCTGCGGATCAACCGCGCCGGGGACGACGCTTCCGGGCTGGCGGTATCCGAAAAAATGCGGAGCCAGATCCGGGGCCTTAACCAGGCTTCCGCCAACGCGGCCAACGGCATCTCCTTTATCCAGACTACGGAAGGCTACCTCCAGGAAACCCAGGACATTCTCCAGCGGATCCGGGAACTGGCGGTCCAGTCCTCCAACGGGATCTACACCGACGAAGACCGGATGATGATCCAGGTGGAGGTTTCCCAACTGGTGGACGAGATCGACCGGATAGCCAGCCACGCCCAGTTCAACGGCATGAACCTGCTTACCGGCCGCTTCGCCCGCCTGACCGGGGACAACATCGTCGTCGCCTCCATGTGGTTCCACATCGGCGCCAACATGGACCAGCGCGAGCAGGTATTCATCGGCACCATGACCAGCAAGGCCCTGGGCCTGGGGAACATCCAGGACGAAACCATCCTGAGCCTGAGCACCCCCGAATCGGCAAACCAGGCCATCGGCACCCTGGACTCGGCCCTGCGGGTCATCAACAAGCAGCGGGCCGACCTTGGGGCCTACCAGAACCGGCTGGAACACGCCGTCGTGGGGCTGGATATCGGGGCGGAAAACCTGCAGGCTGCGGAATCCCGCATACGGGACACCAACATGGCCAACCTTATGGTCGACTACACCCGGACCCAGATCCTCAACCAGGCGGGGACGGCGATGCTGGCCCAGGCGAACCAGCGGAGTTCCTCCGTCTTGCAACTTCTCCAGTAGCGTAGTAGTATTCTGGTATAGAAGGCGGCTTGCGCCGGGTCAGCCCCGGTAAAAGCCGCCCGCGATCTTTGACATACACCCTCCCCGCGTACGGAAGTACGGCGGCGCGGAACATCCTTTGCGGGTCCCGTAGATGCGGGGCCCCCTCCCCTGCGGGGCGAGAAGGATGTTTCGCCCCGTAGGGCGCGGCGGGCGGGAGCGGCGCGAAGCTGCCCCCGGCGCGCCCATTCGTGCGGAGCGGCCCCAGGCTATGGACAGCCGGGGTTACTAAACGCAAGGAGGGTAATGCATGATTATAAACCACAACATGAGCGCCATGTTTGCCAACCGCGGCCTCGGGGTAACCCAGTCGGCCGTGGGCAGGGAGATTGAAAAGCTCAGTTCCGGTCTGCGGATCAACCGCGCCGGGGACGATGCTTCCGGGCTTGCGGTATCCGAGAAAATGCGGAGCCAGATCCGGGGGCTTAACCAGGCTGAGCGCAATATCCAGAACGGCGTGTCGTTTATCCAGACTACTGAAGGCTACCTTCAGGAGACCCAGGATATCCTGCACCGTCTGCGGGAGCTGTCGGTACAGTCCGCCAACGGAATTTATTCCGACGAGGACCGGCTGCAGATCCAGGTGGAAGTGTCCCAGTTGGTCGACGAAGTCAACCGTATCGCGAGCCACGCTCAATTTAACGGGATGAACCTTCTGACCGGGGCTTTCGCCCAGGTGGACGGGACCAGGACTATGCTGTTGCAGGTGGGGGCCAATATGGACCAGAACGAACAGGTCTTTATCGGGAATATGACCGCGATGGCCCTCGGCATACAGGACGCTCAAGGCGAGGAAGGATTCCTCAGCATCGCTACGCCGGAAGAGGCCAATATGGCTATCGGTACGGTGGATAATGCCCTGCGGCAGATATCCAAGCAGCGGGCTGATCTTGGGGCCTACCAGAACCGGTTCGAGATGGCCGCCCAGGGCGTGGCAATTGCCGCGGAAAACCTGCAGGCTGCCGAATCGCGGATCCGGGACGTGGACATGGCTTCCGAGGTGGTTAATTTCGCCAAGGATTCCATCCTTACCCAGGCGGGGACTGCCATGCTGGCCCAGGCCAACGTGCAGACCCAGTCGGTGCTTCAGCTTTTGGGCTAACGGCAGCTTAAACCCGCGCATGCGGGAGCCGGGGCCTTGAGACGGGGCTAGTTTGAACAGCAAGGGGTAAAAGAGGCCGCTGGACGTTGTCTTTTGAGCCCCCGGGATAGGGAAGCTCGCGCTCTTCCCTATCTTATTTGAAATCGAACTCCGTCATGGATGACGGAATGGTTATACATGGAGGTAACTATGGGTATAGCTATCGTTGATTCGGGAAGCAGGATCCGCGCCATGCAGGGCGATTCCGCGCCGGAAACTTCCAAAATTCGCGTTCAGGCCGCTCTTAGCGGGCGGGATGCCGCCAGATTTGCGGAAAACGCCGCAAGCCGGGGCAGGGAAATTTTTGATGTCGCGAAGAACCTTGAGCAGATAAGCCTTTCGTTTAACCGCAGACTCCAATTCGTCGTGGATCACAAGTCCAACGAGATCAGCGTCAAGGTCATCGACAAGGCGACCGATAAGGTAATCAAAGTGCTTCCACCCGAAGAGCTTCAGCGCCTGCACTCCAAAATAGAGGAAACCATAGGCTTTCTGTTTGACGAGACTGTGTAGAGCCTTCCTGGTCGCCGCAGCATGGGATTAGGGGTAATATGTCCGATGTTTACGTACCGGGGATAAAAAGCCGCTTCGATACCGGCAAGATCATCGAAGGGCTCATGTCTGTTGAACGGCTCCCCAGGGACCGGGCGGAGCGCAACGTTGAACAGTTGGAAACCCAGAAGGGGTACTGGCAGGAAGTCGGCCGGCGTATCTCTTCACTGCGGGACGGCGCCCGTTCCCTTTACTCGTTCCAGAACCCCTTTACCGAGAGGATCGCCCGTTCCGCCGACGAGCAGGCCATAAGCGCCAGCGCCACGCGGGAGGCCGCCGAAGGGGAGTACCACTTTACCGTCAAACAGATAGCCCAGGCGGACCGCTTCCTCTCCCAGCCCCTCGAAGATTCGTTCCGGGTGGAGGGGGGGACCTACGCATTTACCGTGGGGGGCGACGAGGTCTCGT
>JAISMQ010000047.1 GCA_031276685.1 Treponema sp.
GGCCGGACGGGGGCCTCAAGGGCCCTGCGGCGGATCAGGCTGAGGAAATTCCCTTCCAGCGGGAGGGAGAAGAATTTGGCAAACGACAGGATTGAAGCGGACCAGCGGCCCGGGGGAAGCTTAAGGGCGTCGATAAGCGAAGCGAGGGGCAGAAGAGGCGGGGCCTCCCGCAGGGGCGGCTCCCGGCTCCTCGCGGGGACGGGGCCGCCGGTCTCCCCGGAGGGCGCGTCTGCGCGCCTTCCGCCGGGGCCGGGAAGCGGGCCGGCCGCAGGGCCGGGGCCGGGAATCCCCATGTCGAAGGGCCGAAGAACCGGGCGGGGCCCTTAAGTTCCGGCGGAGGCGGTTTCGGGAACGCCGGCCTTGGCCTTGGAGTCTTTTTTGACGATACGCTCCCGGATCTTGGCGCTTTTGCCGATCTTTTCCCTGATGTAGTACAGTTTGGCCCGCCTTACCCTGCCGTGCCGGACCAGTTCCACCCTGGCAACCCGCGGGGAGTGGAGGGGGAACACCCGTTCCACCCCTACGCCATAGGAATTCTTTCTTACGGTAAAGGTTCTCCCGATCCGTGAATTTTTTATCGCGATTACAAGACCTTCGTAGATCTGAATCCGCTCGGTCTTGCCTTCGATAATCTTGAAGTGGACCTTGACGGTGTCCCCAACCTCAACATTGTCCGGCTCTTGTTTCATCTGGGAGGCCTCGATGGCCCGAATCTCATTCATGTCCTTGTATCTCCTGTATAAGTCCACGGGTTTCCCCGTCAAAAAGCCCCCGTTCCAAACCCCGACGTATCAGATCCGGCCGCAGGGCGCAGGTTTTTTCCACCCGCTTGCGGAGCCGCCAGCGCCGGATATTCTCGTGATGGCCGGAAAGCAGTACATCGGGAACTTGCAGCGTATCATAAATCTCCGGCCGTGTATACTGGGGGTACTCCAAAAGCCCCCCGGAAAAGGTCTCTTCCTCCAGGGATTCGGACGCGATCACCCGGTCTACCAGCCGGTAGGTGGCGTCGATAAGCACCAGCGCCGCCGTTTCCCCGGAGGACAGCACGTAATCCCCCACGGAAATTTCCTCGTCAACGTAGCGATCGATGATCCGCTGGTCGATACCCTCGTAGCGGCCGCAGAGGATGATTAGCTCCCGGCAGGCGGCCAGCTCCCCGGCCAGGGCCTGGTCAAAGGTCCGCCCCGAAGGGGAAAGGTAGATCACTCGGCGTTCCGCCGTTGGGCGTTCCGCCGTTGGGCGTTCCGCCGTTGGGCGTTCCGCCGTTGGGCGTTCCGCCGTTGGGTCGGCGCTTTTTTTGGGCCCCGCCCCCGCCGCCTCCATGGCCCGGCCCAGGGGTTCGGGCAGCATCAGCATCCCCGGCCCGCCGCCGTAGGGGGCGTCGTCGCAGGTGTGGTGCCGGTCCAGGGCAAAATCCCGGATATTGACGGCCCGGTAGCTTACAATCCCCCGTTCAACCGCCTTTGCCATGATGGAGGCGGCGAAGTAGGCGTCGATTATTTCGGGAAACAGGGTAAGGACGGTGTAGGTCATTCAAGAATCCAGCGGCACAGCAGTTCCGCCCGCCGCCCCTCGATATCAATGTCCCCGAAAAATTCGTCCCGGAAGGGTACCAGCCGGGTTTCCCCGGTCTTTAGGCGCAGTTCCGCCAGGCTGCCGCCCCCCCCCTTCGAGAATGTCGGCAATCGTCCCCAGGGCTTCGGTTCCGGCGTACACTTCCACGCCTTTAAGGTCCTCGATGTAGTACTCTCCGGGCCGCAGCGGGGCGGCCTCTTCCCGGGCAAGCAGAATTTCCGCCCCCCCAAGGGTTTTGGCGGCTTCGGGGCTGTCGATACCCCGGAATTTCATCAGCAGGGAGGAAGAAGCCGCTTCCGCCGCCTCAAGCTCCCAAACCTGTTCGCGCCCCCCCCGGCGCAGCGTAAGCCGCCGCAGGTTAAGGAGGTGCCGGATCTCCCCGGAAAGGGAACGCACCTTCACAAAGCCCTGCAGGCCGAAAGGAGGCCCCACCAGGGCCGCGACAAACCGTTCTGTCATAGGGGGGAAGGCTAAACAGGCCGCACGGGGGGCCGCTAATCCAGGATCTCCAGCACCGTGTGTTTCCCGCTTCTGGCGGCGGCGGCCTGGAGGACCGTCCGGATAGCCTTGGCGATGCGGCCGTGCTTGCCGATCACCTTGCCGATATCCCCCGGCGACACCCGGAGCTCCAAAATCGTAGAGTTTTCCCCTTCCACCAGGCTTACCTGCACCTGGGACGGGTCATCTACCAGGGACTTTGCGATGTATTCAATCAGGTCTTTTTCCATAACGCTACCTTTGGGCCGTTTAGAAGCTCCCCGCTACAACAGCATGTTTCGCGCACCCGGGCGCAAAACCGCGAAGCGCCGCTAAAAACCGGCCGGGCTTTCGGCGATACCGCCGTGTTTTCAGCGATACCCTTACAGGGAAATGCTCTTTTTGTTCAGAATTTTGCGGACCGTATCGCTTACGGAGGCGCCGTTCTGCAGCCAGGCTTTTACCTTGTCCTCCTCGATATGGATCTGCCGATCCTCCGCCTCGATGGGGTGGTAATAGCCCAGTTCTTCGATGGTTTTCCCGTCCCGTGGGGCTCTACGGTCCATTACTACAATACGGTAGTAGGGACGTTTCTTGGTTCCGAATTTCTTTAGCCTAATTCTGGCGCTCATAGGGATCCTCCTTACAATTTCCGCCTGAAGCCCGGTGGAAGTCCGGCATTGGCCGATCCTGTGCCCGGCCGGACGGTTTCTTTCAAACAAAGCGGCAGACAACACAACCGCCCGCCCGGCACCTAAAACGGGCAAAGGCGAACTCTACACATAGCCGATTCGCGGCGGATAATCAAGGGGGCAAACGCCAGGGCCGGCGCGTACATGGGAATTTCACGGCAGCCAGGAAAACCAGGGGAAGCGAAACGGGGCCCGGTACGCGCCTACCATTCCCGGGGCTTAAAGCCTTCGGGTACGCCGATCTGCATCGTATCCCCCGTTTGTTCCATAACGAAAAAACCGTTTTTGACGGCGAATGCCTTTACGTCCCCTGTGGCTATCGCGGCCGCCACCGCCCCCAGAAGCTTCCGCCCGTCATGGTGTTCGTCGGCGTAACGCCGCAGCGTTT
>JAISMQ010000085.1 GCA_031276685.1 Treponema sp.
GCGGCGGGGGGCCGGAAGCCGGGCGCGGAACCGGAAAGCGGGGAAGCGGGCCCGGCCCTCCGGGATCGGGTCCTGGGGGCGCAGGGGCCGCTTCTCAGCCTGCTCAACAGACTGCCGGGGAAGGGGGGGAAGCGCTGGATCGTCCTGCCCTTTTCCGCGGAAGGCGCCCTTGAATGTTGCCTGCGGGTCCTGCTGGCCCCCCAGGCGGGCCCGGCGGCTTACCGGGCCGAGCGCATGGGCCTGGATATCCGCCGCCGGGAAGAACCGGGGCCGGCCTGGACATTCATATTCAACCTGGATACCCCCGCCGGGGCGCGGGCGGCGTCCCTGGAAGTCTTTTGCCGCCCGGCGCGGGCCGGGACGGAAGCTTTGAAACGGGAACTGGCGGGGCTTCTGGATCTTCCGCCGGACTCGGTCCGGATCCGGAACGGGCAAATCCCCGTTTTCGCGGAAGATAGCCGGGACCGGACCTTGCCCTCGTTAAATAAAGAGGTATAGTATCAGTAAAAGAAGCGCCTCTGCCATCGGCTACGATCGGCAGGATCCTGGGCCCCGGCTGCTGGCCCAGGGGCAGGGTAACCAGGCGGACCGAATCGTCGCGCTGGCCCGCGAAGCGGGCATCGAAGTAATAGAAGACCCGCCTTTGGCGGCCATGCTGGACGCCGGGGCGCGGGCCGGGGACATTATCCCGGTCTGGTGCTGGGAAGCGGCGGCAAAACTTCTGGCCTTTGTGGCTGCGCGGGATCGCGGCGGATCGCGGCAAACTTAAAAGAATCCGGCCCGGAGCCGGGATTGGGGCCCCATGTCTGAAGAAAAAGTGAAAGACATTCCGGTTAGCATCTTAAAACCCGGTATGATTTTTACCGAACCGGTGTACATAGACGAGGATAACCTCCTGGTCCCCCCGGGGATTGCCATCAAGCAGAAGGATCTGTCCCGCCTTGGCAGTTGGGGTATCAAAACAGTCCAGACTACCGGGGGATTGGCCAAAACCCCAGAACCCATCGCCGCGGCGGTGGCGAAACAGAAGCA
Source organism: Treponema sp. (assembly GCA_031276685.1). Lineage (GTDB taxonomy): Bacteria > Spirochaetota > Spirochaetia > Treponematales > Breznakiellaceae > JAISFT01. Next base: position 1,033 of record JAISMQ010000085.1, read on the forward strand.
TAACAAGCATAGCGATGCCCCCCCCCCGGCGGATTCCGAAAACGCCGCCGGCCCTGCGCCGGAGGAGGAACCCAACGAATTCGACGCCCGGGAGATACAGGAAAACAAGGGGAGCTACCGGGAGTACACCGCGCTTATCAAGCGGCTTGACACGGTGTTTTCCCATGCGGCCACGGGGATAGCCCTGGACGCCCTTGTCATTAACGAACTGACGAACCAGTTGCTCGGCGCGATCCGGAACGAACGGGATCAGTTTGTGGGCTATATCCTGGGGGGGAAGGTAAGCGGCTACGAACTGGCCAAAAGCTCGGTCAATTCCGCCATCCTTGCCGCCATGGTCGCCCAGGAGCTCAAGCTGCCCCCCCACAAGGTAATGAAGATCATCACCGGGGCGCTGCTCCACGATATCGGGATGCTCCGGCTTCCCAAGGAAATTCTGGCCAAACGGGGCGGCCTTTCCCAGGAGGAGGTAAAGCTTATGCGTACCCACCCCTTGTATACCTACCGGATTATTTCCAAAGAGCTAAACTACCCCGACGAGGTCGGTTTTGTAGCCCTGCAGCACCACGAGCGCTGGGACGGGCAGGGCTACCCCGCCAGCATTTCCGGCGAAAACATCGACATAGGCGCCCGGATTCTTTCCGTGGCCGACGCCTTCGAGGCCATGGTCAGCAAAAGGCCCTACCGGAATTCCATGGTGGGCTACGAGGCCATGAAGGCCCTTATGTCCGACAACCAAAGCCGCTTTGACCCGGATGTCCTTAAGGCCTTTATCGCGATCATGGGGATCTACCCCATCGGGTCAATCGTGGTTCTGAACGACGCGGTTATTGCCCGCGTTACGGAAGTTCTGCCCGGCTCCCCCTTGAGGCCCAAGGTGCAGATACTGATCGACAAATTTGGCCAGAAACAGCAAAACGGGGAAATTCTTAACCTGCTTACCGACAAAACACATTTTATTTCACGGGCACTCAATCCAAAAGAACTTGTGAACAGAGGTGCATAGTACCGGGAAGGGCCGGGCGGGGGAACAGTACGCCGCCCGGGTCCTGGAAAAGGCGGGGATGTACATCCTGGCCGCGAATTTCCGTTCGCCGATGGGGGAGGTGGATCTAATCGCCCTGGACCGCGATACCCTTGTGTTTATCGAGGTAAAAAGCTGGAATTCCCGGGGGATCGCCGATCTGGAATACGGGGTAGGCCGCGAAAAGCAGCGGCGTATCATAGAAACAGCTAAGTATTTCCTTGCGGGCCATCGAAAATATAATGAGATGGCAATACGGTTTGATGTGGTTTTTATCGGAAGGCCTCCTTTTTCCTCCCAAAAAACGGCGTCCCCGGCCGCTCCGGCGATCCGCCATCTTGCGTCTGCCTTTATGGAGTGTGTATGATAGCGGGACCGGGAAAATTAGACGGACAGCGGCCAGAGGATCGCGGTGGATACGGGGCCGCCCGGGGGGGGCCGGATTCGGCGCTCTTCCTTCCGGGGCAGGCGAAAAACGGGGCGGTTTTCGACCCGGAGTACCTGCGCAAAAAAATTAATAGCGAAGAGTACATTTACGAGGCTATCCAGCGAATCGCCCAGGTGCTGAGCAGCGAGCTTCTTAAGATGTCCCGGGGAAGGATTTACCATGAACGGCAGCGGAAAAGAAGAAAATAACGGGGGGAAGAGCCTTAAACGCAGGGAAAGGGATCTTGAAGCCCGGTACGCCCCTGTGCAGGAAAAATCCCGCCCGAATTTCGAGAAATCCGCGGGCGGCCAGGCCGGGAGGCCGGGGAGCCGGGGCGGCCGCCGGGATCTGAACGAGGCCGGCAATGATCCGGCCGGAATTTCCCCCCGGAAGTGGCCCGACGCCGCCCCGCCCCGGGGCCGCGACAGACGGGCCCCCTTGTTTGATCGCCCCAAGTGGGTGGCGCCGCGCCTGTCTACCGAGCCTATCCCCCATCCCCTCTGCCCCTATTGCGGCAAACCCATCAAGGACATGTCCGCCGCGATAACCGACAGGGACAGCGGCGAGCCGAGCCATTTTGAATGCGTGGTTGCCCGGATTTCCGGAAGGGAAACCCTGGAAAGCGGGGACGCGGTGGTTTACATTGGCGGGGGGCGCTTCGGCGTCGTCCATTTTCCCGGCATGATCCGGGATCGCGGCCGCAAAAACGGCGATGACTACGATACCAGGGGTTTTCAGATTAAGAAGATCGTGGAATGGGAAAACCGGGAAGACCGGGCGCTGTGGCGCAAGAACATTGAAGAGCATTTTTCCGTAATTTAATGAAAAATCACAAGCGGAAGAATCCGCCCATGCCGGAAAATTCCGGACAGGCAGAAAAAAAAGGGACCGAACTTGCGGATGAAATCTATTCCGATCCGAAAATTTTGGAACACCGGTCCCTGCTGGAACAGATCGGCATATTCAGCCGGATAGACAAGCTAAACAAGCAGATCGCCGATTACCACGAGCTGGTGACCGGCGGCCTGGACATTATCAACCGCACGTCGCTTGACGCCATCATGGACGCCGCGGTGTTCCGTATCTCCGGCCACTTTATGCCGTCGTTCGTAACTTTTTTGTGGAAGCCGATACAAAACCGCGATGAAATAACGATCAAAAGTTATCAGAACTACCAGCCTACCGATCTGGGAATCAAGCTGCACAGTATCACTCCGTTCGAGTCTTTTTTTGAGCGGCACCCCAAGCCGGTAAACTTTTCCCTGATGGCGGCGGAACTGGAAGACCGGAATGTCCTGAATACCCTGGAAAAGCTTAAGCCGGAAATTATCGTGCCCATCGTGGGGGGCTTCGGGCTGTACGGCATTATCCTGATGGGCCAGAAGATGGCCGGGGGCAAATTTTCCGACGGGGAAATTCTCTTTGTCGAACAGCTTATGGCCTTTGTAACCCAGGCGATTATGAATTACCTGAATTACCAGCACTCCCTGCGGGACGTGAAAACCGGCCTGTACAACCACGGTTTTTTTATCCACCGGCTGGGCGAAGAAATTGCCCGGACCCGGCGCGGCAGTTTTACGTCTTCGATCATCGTGATGGATGTTGATAAATTCAAGAATTTTAACGACGCTTTTGGGCACATGGCGGGGGATAAGGTTCTGGAAACCCTGGCCATAACCCTAAAGCAGACGGTCCGCAGCGAGGACATCCCTTCCCGTTTTGGCGGGGAGGAATTTACCGTGCTGCTGCCCGACACCGACAAGGAAGCGGCATGGCTTGTGTCGGAACGGGTGCGGAACGCGGTGGAGGAGATGCAGGTGCCCTGGGAGCCGTCCCTTCCCCAGGTTACGATCAGCCTTGGCATCTGCAGCTTTGACCACCGGGAGCAGTTGAGCGCCGGCAGCGTTATTCAGCGGGCCGATGCGGCCCTCTACGTGTCCAAGCAGCGGGGCCGCAACCGTTCGACGCTGTGGAACCCCGGCATGGGGCATGTTGAGGGATAGCAGTTCGCTACATCCGGCAGGAGACAGTATGATCGGCATTATCGGCGCCATGGAAGACGAAGTAACCATGGTCAGGGACTGGATGAACGGCGGCGAGGCCGGCCTTGCCGGGGGTTTTGAATTTTACCGGGGCGTTCTGGAAGGAAAGCCCGTAGTGTTACTGCGCTGCGGCATCGGCAAGGTCAACGCCGCGGTCGGCTGCGCCCTCCTTATCGACAGGTTTAAGCCCGGCCTGGTTATCAACACCGGGTCCGCCGGCGGCATAGGGGGGGGGCTCCGGTTTGGGGATACGGTTATTTCCACGGGCCTGTGCTACCACGATGTCGACGTGACGGGCTTTAACTACGCCCCCGGCCAGGTTCCCGGGCAGCCGGCGGTTTTCCCCGTGGGCGAATCCCTGGTACAAGAGGCGGAGGCGGCGGTAGGGGAGCTTAAGGCGGAACAGGCGCTGCCGCGATCCTTTAACTGCGTCCGGGGGCTCATCGCCAGCGGGGATATATTTATGCACGACCCGGAAAAAATCGGCCGGGTGCGAAGGATCTTTCCGGATGTCCTGGCGGTGGAAATGGAGGGGGCCGCCATCGCCCACGCATGCAGCCTCTTTTCCGTACCGTTTTTGATCATCCGCTCGCTGTCCGACATCGCGGGGGCGGAGTCCCCCGTCACGTCCGAACAGTTCCTTCCCGTCGCCGCCCGGCACTCTGCGGAGATCGTCCGCCGGATCGTGAAAAACCGTAAGGCCCGCTAAAAGTTTGGGAGAACGGGGCTGAAAGTTTGGAAAAATGGATTTTAGGAGAATGGACATGGAAAAAATTGCCAGTTTTCAGGTTGATCACCTGCGTCTAAAACCGGGGGTCTACGTGTCCCGCAAGGACCGGGTCGGTTCCGGGATCGTTACCACGTTTGACCTGCGTTTTAAGGAGCCCAACCGGGAGCCGGTTATCGACAACCCCGCGCTGCACACGATTGAACACCTGGGGGCCACCTTTCTGCGTTCCCATAAGGACTGGGCTTCCAGGACCGTGTACTTTGGGCCCATGGGCTGCCGTACAGGTTTTTACGCCGTCTTCTCCGGGGACCTGAATTCCCGGGACATCCTGCCGGTGCTTGGGGAGATGCTGGACTGGATCGAAGCCTTTTCCGGCCCCATCCCCGGCGCCCATCCGGCGGAATGTGGCAACTGGTCCGAGCAGAACCTGGACATGGCCAAATGGGAATGCCGCCGCTGGGCTGCGGTTGTCCGCAGCCCGGGGGACGAGAACCTGAACTACCCCGGACAGTAATGGAAACCGAAGCTTTGCGCCTGTTAAACCGCAGGAAATGAGGAGCAACCTACTGGCGCAAAGCAAGCGGGTCATAGGCGTTTCGCTCCCCCTGCTTTTTCTGTCCACCGCAATATTCCCACGTATATGCGCCGGCCCTGTATCAGGGCCGGAAAACGATTGACGCGGGCGAAGGCGCCGCGTATTCCCGCTCTTTTTTTAGCAGCCCCGTCCGGTGGTCAACCCTAAAGATGACCAGGTTGTCGGAATCCTTGTTCAGCGCCAGGAGGAAGTTCCCCCTGGGGTCCAGGGTAAAGTCGCGGGGGTGTTTCCCCCCGGATTCCGCGAGATCCGCCAGTTCCAGCAGCCCTTCGGGGAGGATCTTGAACACGGCGATACTGTCGTGCCCCCGGTTGGAGGCGTAGAGGAATTTGGCGTCGGGGGCTATTCTGACGGCCGCCGCGGTGCTTGGTTTCCGGTACCCGTTCCGGGGCAGGGTGGAGATGGTCTGCAGCCGCTCAAAGGCGGGGGCTTCCGGTTTCCGCCCGGGGCCTGCGCGTCCCGGCGCGTCCTGGCGTGGCGCGGCGCGGCTTGTACGCTTTGGCGCGCCCGCGACGGCGAACACGTCCACCGCCGATCTAAGCTCGTGAAGCACATAGGCGAAGCGCCCCGATGGGTGGAAAACCCCGTGCCGGGGGCCGTACCCGGCAAACGCGGGTACAAAGGGCGGATTCCGGGGCGCCAGGGGCTTCTTTGCCCCGGGATCAAAGCGGTAGAGCATCACTTTGTCGGAACCCAGATCGCAGGCGAAACCGCCGGAAAAATCCGGGGCGAAGGTAAAGGAGTGGGCGTGGGCCTTTTCCTGCCGTTTCTTGTTGGGGCCGGCGCCTTTGTAGCGGATAACCTGCGCCGCTTCCTTCAGGCTGCCCCGTTTCCCGATGGGCAGCACCGCAAGCACGCCGTCCGAGTAGTTTGCCGTTACCGCGAACGCGCCGCCCCGGTCAATGCTGATATGGCAGGGGGCCGCGCCTTTGCTGCTCTTCCGGTTCAGAAATTTCAGGGTCCCGTCTTCCCGCACCGCGTAGGCGGAAACCGCCCCGCCGGGGGCATCGTCGCAGGTTTCCAGTTCGTTTACGGCGTAGAGAAACTTTCCGGAGGGCGAAAAGGCCAGGAACGAAGGGTTTTTAGCCTCCGCCGCCAGCCGGATTTCTTCGACAAGGCCGGTTTCGGCATCCATGCTGAAATAGTAGATGCCCCGTGACG
>JAISMQ010000151.1 GCA_031276685.1 Treponema sp.
GAAACGGCCTACCAGGAGGGAGGACACGACAGCCGGGACCAGGAGAAGCCCCAGGCTGAGGATGATTATCCGTTCTCTTTTTGCATCTTGTATCATAATCTAACAACAAGATACAACAAGACCAAACGGAATTCAACTAGTTTATAAACAAAAATGAATGAAACAGATAAATACCGTACTACACCGCAGTCCATTTGGCACTGAGCGGGGCGCTTCCGGTTGCCAGCCTTATTACCTGTGAACAAAAGCGAAAAAGAAAGGGGTGTCCGGCTGGACGCCTATCCCTGACCATTACCGTGCTGAAATGGCCCGGCGGGAAACGAGACGGATACTCTATTTATCCAAAACCGGAGCCTAACACATCTGTATACCTTTTTCTGGCTACCGGAAAATCCGGGCCGGGTTCCCGAACAATGCCAGCCGCTATAACGCCGTTTCACAAGCGGATATAGAGGGCTATTATATCGGTATGCGCGTTATGGAATCCGCCCTTGTACTGATGTTGCTGCTGGGCTTCGCCGCCCCCCTCCGGGGGCAGGATCAGGCCGGGGGGGCGGAAGCCCTGCTGGAAGAGGCCCAGGCTGCGGAATACGCGGAGTACTGGGACCGGGCTATCGAGCTTTACAGCGCCGGGCAGGATCGGTACCCCCAGGATATCCGGTTTCCCTGGGCGCTGGGGGACCTCTACCGGAACGAGAATCTCTACAGCCTGGCCTGGGACGAGTACCGCCGGGCGGAGAAACTTGCCCCAAAGGAGCCGGAGCTTCTGTACAGCCTTGCCAGGACTGCGGGCTACCTTAACCTGGATACCCAGTCGGTGGATTACCTGGAACGGCTTCTGGCTGTCGAACCGGACCACCGGGAGGCTATTGGGCAGCTTGGCTGGATGTACTACAAGGTCCACCGGCAGGCGGAGGGGGAACGGCTTCTGCGCGACGCCCTGGAGCGGTTCGGGGACAGCAGTCCCGACTACGCCATGACCCTGGGGACCCTTAACGCCGATATGTTCCGCTATGACGAGGGCAAACAGTGGTACCTTAGCGCCATAGAGGGGGCCCTGGCCCGGCAGGACACGCTGTTTGCCGCGGTGGCCCACTACAACCTCTCCATCCTGGAAAGCCGTTTTTACCACTTCGACCTGGCCTTTGAGCAGACCAGCGCCTCCCTTGCCAGGCTGAACCGCGCCTCGGGCCGTCTGGCCAGGGGGGAGCTCTACCTGCGGCAGTTGGACCTCCGCGCCGCCTTTTCCGATTACGAGGCGGCCTACAACCTGGACAGCTCCCCGCTTTCCCGCCTTAACCTGGCCCAGTTGTACCAGATTTCCGGCCGTCTGGAGGAGGCCAAGGTCTACGCGGAGGACTGTCTAAAGGCCGGGGATCGGTCCTGGATGATGAACTACGGCATCGATCCGGCGCGCTACAACCGGGACATTCACGAAATTCTCTACAAAACCTACGACGGGCTTGCCCGGACGGAAAAACTCAGGCCCTATCCTGCCCCGCTGGAGTGGCTGCGGAGCGCGGCCCGGGAGATTCAGTACCTGTTTAACGCGGAGATCCACCGCCACCTGTTCCGCAAGTACAGCCGCCTTTCCGCGGACGCCTACGGGGAGCCCCACCCGGACGCCTTTATCCAGTATTACCAGGCTTTCGAGGGCTATCCCCGCCGCAGTCTAAGCTACCTTAGGGCCGCCCGCGACTTTGAAGTGCCCCTTATCCCCGCTTCGGAACCGGGGTACTACTACGAGGAGGGGCGGACGATGAACAAGCCGGAGCTGACGGCGGAAGCCCTGCGGGGCTTTGACCGCCTGTGGGAGCGGGACATGATGGCGGACGGGTTTGCCGAACTTGCCGTCGCCCTCCGCCGCCAAAGCGCCCGGTACTGCGCGGAAGAGCTCTACCGCCTGAATCCGGGGGCCCTGCGGCAGCGGGGCATCGCATTGCCGGTGGAACTGCGCTTTAACGCGCCGGGGGCCGGGACCCCCCCGCCGATCCGCCTGGTTGGGGACATGCTGAAAAAGGCGGGGATCCAAAACGCAGGCGCTGCGGGACAAAGCGCCCCCCGCGCTTCTGGCGCCCCGGAGGGGGCTGCCCAGGGCGGCCCGGAAACCGCAGGGGGGTTTACCCTGACCTTGAGTTTTGAGGAATTCGAAAGCGCCGGGGGTCCGGGCTGGGCGGTCTTCTGCGAGCTTAGGGACCGGGATGCGCGGAACGCCGCGCTCAGGCGCGACATGCTTCTGGCCTCCGCCTCCCGGCGGGACGCGGCGGCCTTTGCCCGCGAGCTGGCGGACGCGGTGTTTAGTTTTGAAGCGGCTACTTTACCTGGTCGACTATCTCCCGGATAACCTGGTCCGCCTTGTCGTTGTCCACCTGGCAGGTGCCCACCTGGTGGTGCCCGCCGCCGCCGTAGCGGTAGAGCAGGTTCCCCACGTCAATGGTGGCGCTGCGGTTGATGATGCTGTAGCCCACGGTGATGGCGGTGTTAAGCTTTTCCCGGCCGTCTATGACCCAGACGGAGATGTTCTGTTCCGGGAACAGGGTGTAGATGAGGAAGCGGTTCCCGGCGTAGATGGGGTCCACGCTCCGCAGATCCACCAGCACGGCGTTTCCCTCCACCTTGGCGCGGGTCTGTATCATTTCCTTGAACAGGGAGCTTTGGGAAAAGTACACTTCCAGCCGTTCCTTGACATCGCTCATGTCCAGAATCTCGTCGATGGTCTTCTCCGCGCAGGCTTTGGCAAGGGCCTTCATCAGATCGTAGTTGCTGATCGTGAAATTCCGGAAGCGCCCGAGCCCGGTCCGGGGGTCCATGATAAAGCCCAGCAGGACCCAGCCCTTGGGGTCGAGAATTTCGTCCTTCGTCAGGTTCCCCGAATCCACCTTGTCCACGTACTCGATCATCCGGTTGAAGCGGTGGAGCTTTTCGTCCCCGCCGTAGTAGTCGTAGACGACCCGGGCGCAACTGGGGGCCAGCCGCGAGACCCCTTCGAAAAAGGTTTTGGCCCCCAGGCGGCTGGATTCGCTGGAATGGTGGTCAAACCACAGCTTGCAGCCTTTTACATAGGGGATATTTGCCAGGATATCGTTGTCGGTTACGTTTACCAGGCCGTCCTGTATGTCTTTGGGGTGGACGAATTTCCAATCGTCGATAAGCCCCAGGTAAACAAGCAGCGCCCCGCAGGCTAGTCCGTCAAAATCCGATCTGGTAAGTAATCTCATGTAAAAGCCCTCTGAAAGCATTATATAATAGGTGTATGAACATCTTCAATTCCAAACATAGGGCCTTCGCGTTTGCGCTGGCCCTTTCTCTGTTTCTGCCGGGATTCTTCCTTTCCTGTCTTTCTACCACGAAGCCGGAAGGGCCTTCAATCGCCTCCTATTCCGGTCTGGGAGCGCCGGCGGATCCTATCCCCTTTATGAAGAAGGTCCGCACGGGCGTTCTTCCGGGGGGGCTGAGGTACTTTATTCTGGAAAACCCCCGGCCTGAAAACCGGGCCTTTCTTACGCTGGCGGTAGACGCCGGCTCCGTCCTGGAGGAGGACAACGAACAGGGGCTTGCCCACTTTGTGGAACACATGGCCTTTAACGGTACGGCGCGGTTCCCCGAATCCGAGCTTATCGGCTACCTGCGTTCCCTGGGGATGCGTTTTGGGCCGGAGGTAAACGCCTACACAAGCTACGACCGTACGGTTTTTGGTATTGAAGTTCCGGTGGAACAGGCAAAAACCGCATCGGGGGGCCCCCTTAAGCGCCTTCCCGTAAAGGCTCTGGAAGTGCTGGACGACTGGACCAGGGCCATTACCTTCGCCCCCAAGGACGTGGACGAGGAGCGGCTGGTTATCATGGAGGAGTACCGGGCCCATCTGGGGGCCGTAGACCGGCTTCAGCGGAAACTGCTGCCCATTCTGTTCGGCGGCTCCCGGTACGAGAGCCGTTTCCCCATCGGGCTGCCGGAGATCATCGAAAACGCCCCGGCCCAGCGCCTGGAAGCCTTTTACCGCCGCTGGTACCGGCCGGACAACATGGCCTTGATCATCGTGGGGGACTTTGACGGGGCAAGCCTGGAGGCGGAACTGGGTTCCCATTTTGGCGGCGCCGCGGCGGAAGGGCCCCTGGCGCGGCCCCGTTACGATCTTCCCGCCCCCAAAAAGGGGAACCTTGAAACGGCGATTCTTACGGACCCGGAAATTTCCTTTAGCCAGATTAACCTGTACTTTAAGCGCAACCCCCAGCCGCTTGGCCAGGATCTGAAAAGCTACCGGGAGGGCCTTATCGACAACCTGATCAGCCGTATGCTGTCCCTGCGCTTCGCCGACGCTGCCCAGGACCCCGAAAGCCCCTACATATACGGCGGGGCGGGGAATGTCCGCTATGGCGCTTCGGCCCGCTACTACGTGCTGATGGCGGAACCGAAATCCGGCAAGGCCGAGGAAAGCCTGCGGGAACTGGTGCGGGTCAAGGAGTCCATGCGCCGTTTCGGCTTTACCGAAACGGAGATCCGTATAGCCAAGGCCTCCCTTCTTTCGGAACTGGAACAGGCGGTTTCCGAAAAGGACCGGCAGCCGTCGGACGGCTACGTGTCCGGCCTTACGGATTATTTTCTGGACGGGGAGCCCCTGCCGGACATTGAGTGGGAGTACGCGGCGGCGCTTCAGTTGCTGCCGGGGATCGGCGCCGTGGACATAACGCGGCAGGCCGGGGACTACTTTGAACCGGGGGATGTACGGGCCTTTATCATTGCCCCGGAGTCCGAACGGGGGACGCTCCCCGCGGAGGCCATGATCCGGCGCATAATCCGGGAAAGCGCCGGGCTTAGGCTGCAGCCGCCCGAAGAACCGGCCACGGCGGAGGCCCTGGTCTCCCGGCGGCCCGAAGCCGGAAGCGTCCGGTCGGAATCCGTTGACGGGGAAACCGGCGCGCTGGTATGGGAATTGGAAAACGGGGCCACGCTGATCCTCAAGGAAACGGCGAACCGGAACAACGACATTACCCTCTACGCCATGGCGCGGGGCGGCACGGTAAGCGTGGAAAGCGGGGACCGCGTTTCCGCGCTTCTGGCGGCGGAAATGGCGGAAGCCTCCGGCCTTGGCCCCTGGCCCAGGCCCCAGTTGATCAAGCTCCTTGCGGACAAACAGGTAAGTTTTTCCTTCTGGACCGGGAACTACAACCGGGGCTTCCAGGGCTCCGCCACCGCCAAGGATATCGAAACCCTTTTTGAGATGCTCTACCTGTCTTTTACCCAGCCCCGGCTGGACGGAAACGCCGTCCGGGCGCTGCTGGACAGCTACCGTACCAGCCTGATCCAGCGGAACGAGGATCCGGGGACCGTTTTTTCCGACGCGGTGGTAAGCGTCAGTTCCGGCGGGCACCCCTATTTTAAGCCCCTTACCGCGGAAGATCTGGACAAGGCGGACCTGGCCCGGGCGCTGTCGTTCATTAAGCGGGGCCTTAACCCCGGCGACTACACCTTTGTCTTTGCCGGGAACCTTGACCCGGCGCTGATGCGGTCCCTGGCGGAAACCTGGCTGGCGTCGATTCCGGCTTCGGAACCGTGGAACGCCTGGACGGATCCCGGCCTGCAAAGGCCGGGGAAGACCGACACGAAGGTCTACAAGGGGAAGGAGGAGCAGAGCATCGTTTACCTGGGCTGGTTCGCGCCCCTGGCCTATTCGGAAGAACAAAGCGCGGCGGTTTCCGTCCTGATGGAGTACCTGGACATCCGCCTGACCGAGGATATCCGGGAAAAGATGGGGGGCGTTTACTCCGTACAGGCGGATCTTTCCCTTTCCCCGGTTCCCGTGGAGGAACTGGTGGCGCAGGTCTACTTTGTCTGCGATCCAAAGCGCAGCGACGAACTGTCCCAGGCCGTGGAGGCCCTGCTGCGGCGGACCGCCGAAGAACCCGTCAGCCGGGACGTTTTTGCCAAATCCGTGGAGGCGTTAAAGAAGAACTGGGAAGCGTCGATCCAGAGCAACCTCTACATCGCCCAAAGCTACGCCAACTCGTCGGTGCTGCTGCGCAGCCCCCTTTCCCGGCTGGACAGCCGCCCGGAACTCTACAGCCGGGTACAGCCCGAAGACATCCAGCGGCTCTGCCGACTGTTAATTTCCCGGGGCCCCGCCCGGGTGCTGCTCTACCCGGAGGGATGGAACTAAGGGCGCCCGCCGCGTTACCGGGGTTCCAGTTCGACGCTGACGCGGAGCCCCGCGGAACGGCCCCGCGAGTCCACTGCGGCGATGTCCCACAGGCCCGGTTCGGGCTGCCAGAGGAAGCGCTCGTAGGGTTTGGCCCTGCCCAGGAACAGGGTGTTGGCGAACCAGAAAATGTCGCCTGAATCCTGGTCCGATTCGGCCAGAAGGACGATCCGGTTACGGCGCTCGTCCTGGGGGCGCAGGATGTACGTGGTGTTGCCAAGCGGGGAGATGATAGAGGGGGGAAACCCGGCGCTTTCCCCGGCCCGGTCCCCCGCCGAATTTCCCGCGGAGTCCGCGCTTTTCGGCGGATAGGGGGGGGGCAGGAAGCGGGGGAGCCCGGCCTGGGCGAAGATCTCCAGCAAATCGGTGGGCCAGAATTCCCGGACCTCGCTGGTAATATGGGGCCCCTCCGTCTCGTCGCTGCGGTATCCGGTCCTGGTATCGATGTACACGCGGCGGTGGATGCGGCAGCGCGTGATGGGGCTTACGCCGGGGATAAACCAGGTATCCGTAAGCTGGGGGCAGTTGTCATTGGGAAGGCAGCCGGAAACGGCGCAGACGGAAACCAGGGCGAGCCCCTCCGGCATGGGGCGGGGCGGCGGGGCGGCGGGAATGTCCGAAACAACGGCGTCAATAACGCTGAACTGCAGGGGGGTGGCGGTAAGGCGGCCGACAAAGGCGGGGTTCCCCTCCCCGGAAAAATTGCCCAGCCACACGGCCAGGACATAGCGGTCAAAAACCGCGATGGACCAGGCGTCCTTAAAACCGATGGAGGTGCCGGTCTTGTAGGCCACGGGCATGGCGCGGCCCGCCCCGTAGCGGGTATCGTCGGGGGCGGGGTTCCGCTCCAGCATGTCCAGGGTAATGGCCGCCGCCTGGGGGCTGAGCAGCCGGGCCGGTTCCCCGGCGGCCCCGTTCAGGAAAAAGCGGGGGCTCCTGAGCGCGCCGCCGTTGGGCAGGGCCGCGTAAAGGCCGGCCAGCTCCAGCATACTCAGGTCCGCCGTCCCCAGAACCACCGAAAGGCCGTAGTGGGCCTTTTCCTTAAGCCCCGTCACTCCGGCCTTCGCAAGAAAATCGTGGAGGTCCGGGTTGCGGATGCTCGCGGCAAGCTGGACTGCGGGGATATTGCGGCTGTCCACCAGGGCAAACCAGGCTTTAACCGGCCCCTTAAAGGCCCCCTGGTAGTTGTCCGGCGTATACTCGCTAAACCCGCGGGGGCTGTCCTTTAGCATGGTTTCCGGGTGGATAAGCCCCTGCTCCATGGCCATGGCGTAGACAAAAGGTTTAAGGGTGGAGCCGGGGGACCGCTTGCTGGCAAACCCGTTCACCTGGCCCTGGATGCCGTCATTGGCGTAGCTCGCGGAACCCACCGCCGCCAGCACCTCCATGCAGGTCCAGTCCAGCAGCAGCATGCTGCCGTTGTTGATCCCCCAGCCCCGGTTCCGCACCAGGTAGGCTTCCAGTTCCCGCTCCAGGATGTTCTGAAGGTTCCGGTCCAGCGTTGTTACAAGGGCGCCCCCGGTTTCGGCGGGGTCCGCCCCGTCCCCTTCCCCATAGCGCAGGTACTCCGCAAAGTGGGGGGCCCGGCGGGGGAAGCGGTTTACCAGGAAGGGGGGCATTTCCAGTTCCGCACGGAAGGACAGATCCTCCGGGTGGGCGGCGGCCCAGGATCCGTAGAGGATCCGGCGGGCCTCCATCAGTTCTTCCGGCGGCCCGTCCCCCCGAAGCGGCGCCCGCCCGCCGGGATTCTGGGGAATGACCACCAGCGTAAGGATCTCCCCCAGCGTAAGGTCCTGCGGGTCCTTGTCGAAGTAATACCAGGCCGCCGCCCCAAAGCCCTCGATGTTGCCCCCCAGGGGCGCCAGGTTAAGGTAGGCCTCCAGAATCTCCTGCTTGGACAGGCAGATCTCCAAAAAAAAGGCGCGGAAAATCTGCCGGATCTTCCCCGGAATGTCGCGGGTGTAAAGGCCGTAGCGGAGCCGGGCAAGCTGCATCGTAATGGTGGAAGCCCCCACGCGGCGGTCTTTTTTTACGTAGGTTTCCCAGGCGGCCCGGAACATGGCCGCAGGGTTAATGCCCCAGTGGCCGTAAAAGTAACGGTCCTCCTGGAGCAGCAGCGCTTCCACCAGGGCCGGGGGAAAGTCCGCCAGCCGGGTCCGCAGACGGTACCGTTCGTCATCGGCAAGAAAAATATGGAAAAGCCGCCCCTCGCGGTCGGCGTAGGCCCGGGAAAAGGGGATGCCGGAAAGAACGTCGAAAAACGCGGCGTTCCAGCCCAGAAAAACGCCCAGGCCCAGCGCCAGGGCCGCCGCCGTGCGCAACAGCCAGACGCGGAACAGCCGGGGCTTCCCCGGAACCGGGGGAAGCGCATTTCGCGTACCCATGCGCCTATGGTAGCACGGGGCCGCCTTAAAAACACAGCGGGCCTTCCCCGCCTGCGGGAAAGGCCCGGTAAAACCTGCCTGGATTTTAAGCCGCAGCCCCAAAATTCGCCGTTTTGGAACCGCCTTGCTTCATTTTGTCTTTAGGAATTCGTCAACCTGGCGCTGCGATTCGGCAAGCACCTTGCTAAAGCCCACCGCCTCAAGGTCCCGCTTGATCTGGGGGATAACCACCGCCGGATTGGAGGTGCCGCTGAGCAGTTCGTTCTTGTAACGGTCCCAAACCTGGCGGCAGTTGGTCAGCTCGTTAAGGATCGAGGACCGGTCCAGGGAGAAGCCGAGGATGGGCGACGGCGTGGCGCTGGCGTCGTTTGCCCGGACCTTCTGCCACTGATCGGGGGACTGATCGTCGGTAGTAGACATGCTAAAGAAGGTCGCCTGCTGGTACGCCGAAAGCGGCCAGTTCGTGTTGATCTTCTTGATCACCCCCGGCGTGGAACCGCTGGGCCTGGTTACGTAATTGAAGTGCCTGCCCTCGATTCCGTAGGCAAGCATGTCGCGGAACACGGGGTCTGTATTGGCCAGTTCCAGCAGCTTAAGCGATTCGGTCTTGTAGCGGGAATTGGTACTGATACTGTTGAGGGAGCCCTGGATCGAGTCGGTGGAAAGGTTGGGCCCCACAAACTGGTGGATGTCGTACTGTTCGACGCCCTGCTGGGCTTCCCATACCGCGTCCGCGCCGGGCCAGCCCTGGGCGGTCATAAAGATCTGGCCTTTGAAGTCCTCCACGGAAACGGCGGCGTCGGGGTTAATAATGCCGGCCTGGTACCAGCGGTGCATGTACTCAAAGATCTCCCGCACATCGGGCTGGTCCAGCGTAAACACAACCTTGTAGCTGGAATCGTTCAGGTTCAAACCCATTGGGGCAAGCCCGGCGGACAAGGTGTCGTAGTTCCGGAACGGCTGGTAAGAGCCGCCGTTGGAAATACGGTAGGGGTAAAACCGGGAGCCTTCCCCGTTTTTGATGGCGCGGAAGTACTTATCCATGCTGACAAGATCGGTTTTGGTGATGTCGATGTTGTATTTAGTTACGTAGTTGTGATCCCAGACGACCCACTGGGTAATAGCCGAATCCTTCCAGGTGGGGACGGCGTATATCCTGCTTTTAATTTTAACGCCGGTCCAGATGTCCTGGGGAATAAGGGCCCACAATTTGGGGCTGGCGGTTTTTACCAGGTCCGTCAGATCCGCAAAGGCGCCCTGGGCGACCCGCTGGCTGTAGTCGGTAAGGTCGTCGAACATAATGTCGAAGTACTCGCCCGAATTGATGATCGTGGTAAAGCGCTGCTGCTGATCCCCCCAGCCGGCAATCTTGATCTCAAAACGGACGCCGATCTGCTTTTCGGTATAATCGCTCATAAGGCGGACACATTCCGCAAGTTCCGTACTGTCCCCGCCCACCAGCCACCAGGTAACGGTGGGAACCCCGGATGCGCTTTGGGATGCCCGCCCCCCTGCGGAAACCGTCAGGGCAAGGCATGCCAGAAGAACGAGTCCCAGCAGAATTTTCTTTTTCATAACAACTCCTGAAATTTTTATACCGGCAATGATCCAACGGATCATCCCTTTACGGCGCCGATAGTTAAACCCGAAATAAAGTAACGCTGGAAAAACGGATACGCGCAGGCGATGGGCAGGACCACGACCACCACAATGGCCATACGCGCCGCTTCTTTGGGCATCTTCATAATCATCTCCGCCTGCGAAGCCCCCAGAACAAGGGCGTGCTGCGCCATTGCGTTAATATCCGTAAGAAGCCTGTTGAGGAAGGCCTGAAGCGTGTAGAGCCTCATATCGTCGATGTACAGCATGGCCTGAAACCAGTCGTTCCAATAGGCAAAGCTTAAAAAAAGCCCGATGGTGGCGATTACCGGAAGGGACAGGGGCAGCACGATACGGAAGTAGATCGTAAACTGGCTGGCGCCGTCTATTTTTGCGGATTCCACCACCGAATCGGGGATCGTGGAACGGAAAAAGGTCTTGCAGACTATCACGTTGAACGAAGAAACGCAGAGCGGAAGGATCAGCGCCCAGGGCGAATTGCGGAGCCCCAAAAACTGGCTGGTTACAAAATAGGTCGAAACCAGGCCGCCGTTAAAAACCATGGGGACAAACACAAGCCAGGTAAAGAATTTCTGCAGCCTGTATTCAAAGCGCGAAAGTATGTAGCCCATTGACGTGGTAAGCATTATTCCCAGAAGCGTACCCGCGCCGGTAACGAACAGGGACATGCCCAGCGTGCGCAGTATCATGGCCCGCTGTTCGTAGAGGAACTTGTAGCCTTCGGACGAAACCACCGTGGGGATAAGCCGGTAGCCGGACTCCTGTACCGCTATTTGGTCGGAAAAGGAAATGGCGATAACCAGCAGCAGGGGTATCAGACAAACCGCCGCCAGGATTATAAGCACAAGGTTAAAAACCGCGTTGGAAACAGGCCCGATACGGGTAAAACGGGATATGCCTTCGGTACGTTTCATTATTGCCCCTAGATCATCGCCGAATCGGCGTCTATTTTTTTGACTATCTGGTTCACCAGAAGTATGGTGAAACAACTGATAACCGCCTGGAGCAGGGCTGCGGCCGACGCCATTCCGACTGTGGAAGAGCGGAGCTGTTTGTACACAAATACATCGATGGTGTAGACAACCCGGTACAGGGAATTGGAATCGCGGGGGACCTGGAAGAAAAGCCCGAAATCCGAGTAGAAGATCCTCCCCGTGGCGAGGATGAACATAAGCACGATAACGGTTTTTATCATCGGCAGGGTAATCTTCCTGATCTGCTGCCACTTGGTAGCGCCGTCGATAATGGCGGCCTCGTAAACCGTCTTGTCTACCGAGGTAATGGCCGCCAGGTAGATAACCGTTCCGTAACCCACCCCCTTCCACTGGCTCATAAAGATAAGGAAGCCCGGCCAAAAGGCCCTGTCGGTGTACCAGTTGTGCTGGGGAAGCCCCAGGTCCAGGGCGATCATGTTGATCATGCCCATATCGTAACTAAGAAAGGCCCAGACTACGGCGGACACAACGACCCATGAAAGAAAGTACGGAAAAAAGAGAATAGTCTGATAGATCTTTGCAAGTCCCTTGTTACGCAGTTCGCTGATAATAAGGGCCAGGGTTACGGGGATTATAATTCCGCAGAGTATCATCACTGCGTTGTAAAGCAGGGTGTTCCTGATAATTATCCAAATGTCGGGGTTGCTGAACAGGAACTTAAAGTTGTCAAGGCCGACCCACCGGCTTTGGGCGATGCTGTTAATAAAACTGCCGGATATACGGTAATCCTTAAACGCGATAATAATGCCGAACATCGGCATATAACAAAAAAGAAAATACCACACCGCTGTTGGCAGGGCCAGCAGCGTGTACTCGGTATCGTCCTTTGACCAGAAATGTTTTTTTGCTTTCATCACCACCCCACGCCTGGCAGATTTTAATTATGCTAAAACTAAAACCAGCCGTCTTCAGGTTAGTATAATATATTTTTTAATTTCCCGTCAAATTTTTTTGTATTTTTTTACGATTTTGTCGAGTTTGTTCAATTTTTTGTTATACTTTTTGTATGGAAAAGACATTCGTTATGCTGAAACCCGGAGTCTTGCAGCGGCGTATCGCCGGGGAACTGTTAAGCCGTTTCGAACGGAAGGGCCTTAAAACCCTGGCCCTTAAGCTGCTGCGGATGGATCGCGGAATGGTGGAGGCCCACTACGCCGAACACAAAGGCCGGGATTTCTACGAAAAACTGGTGGAGTACACCCTTTCCGGCCCGGTAATCGCCATGGTCCTGGAGGGGGAGGGGGCCGTTGCCGTGGTCCGCCGCCTTATCGGGCCCACCAGCCTGCCGGACGCCCCCGCCGGGACCATCCGGGGCGACTACGCCGCCCGGACCCGGCTCAACATCGTTCACGCATCGGACTCCGCCGCCAGCGCGGAACGGGAAATCGCCCTGTTCTTTAAGCCGGAAGAGTTCTGCCCCTGGGACGACGGCAACCAGGACTGGTTCTAACACGGCGTTGGGGATAAAATAGCCCCATGTTCGACAAACTCACCCAAAAAATCTCGGATGCCCTGCGCGTAGTCGCGGGGAAATCCACAATCACCGAAAAAAATATCGATGACGCCGTAGACGCCATAAAAATGGCCCTGCTGGAGGCGGATGTCAGCCTCCGCGTGGTCCGCCGCTTTGTCAACTCCACGGTAGAGGAGGCCAAGGGCGAGCGGGTTCGGCGCTCGGGGGAGCCGGGCCAGCAGTTTCCCAAGATCGTTCACGACACGCTGGTGTCCTTCCTGGGCGGCGCGCCCGGCGGGGGGGGGGCCGGCGGGGGAGGCCCCAACGGGGGAGGCCCCAACGGGGCCCTGAATCTGCGGGGGCCGGATGTCCTGTCCTCGATCCTCATGCTGGGGCTCCAGGGTTCCGGGAAAACCACCAGCGCCGCCAAACTGGCCCTGCGGCTCAAAAAAGGGGGCCGCAAGCCCCTGCTGGCGGCCTGCGACCTTGTGCGGCCCGGCGCGGTGGAACAGCTTTCTATCCTGGGCGCCCAGATCGGCGTTCCGGTCTACAAAGAGGAAGGCGCCGCCGACGTGGTAAAAGTCTACCGGGGGGCCGCAGACTGGGCCCGGAAAAACCTTGTCGATACCCTGGTCATCGACACCGCCGGACGGCTCCAGATAGACGAGGCCATGATGGCGGAGCTGGCCCGGCTCAAGGAAGCCGCCAAGCCCGACGAACTCCTCCTGGTGGCGGACGCGATGACCGGCCAGGCCGCCGTGGATATCGCCAAGGCCTTTGACGAAAAGATCGGCCTTACCGGCGTGGTGCTGACCAAATTCGATTCCGACACCCGGGGCGGGGCGGCCCTTTCCCTTAAAACCGTCACCGGCAAACCCCTTAAATTCGTGGGGACCGGGGAAAAGCCCGAAGATTTTGAACCCTTCCACCCGGAACGGGTGGCCGGCCGCATCCTGGGCATGGGGGACGTGGTCAGCCTTGTGGAGAAGGCCCAGGAAGTTATCAGCCAGAAGGAAGCCCAGGAACTCCAGAAAAAGATGGAGAAGGAAAGCTTTACGCTGGAAGACTGGCTTGCCCAGCTCCGTTCGGTAAAAAAGATGGGCTCCCTTAAATCCATGCTGGACATGATCCCCGGCATGGCCGGCCAGATAAACGAAGAGGACATCGACAAGGCGGAACTAAAAACCCAGGAGGCTATCCTCTCCTCCATGACGCGCAAGGAACGCGCCAACCACCTGATCATCGGCCCCTCCCGCCGTTCCCGGATTGCCCGGGGCTCCGGCTCCTCCGTGGCGGAAGTGGCCCGGCTCCTCAAGCAGTTCGAAAAGATGCGCACCATGATGAAGCGGATGAGCAAGATGGGCAAAAACTATCCGGCGGGAGCGAGAGGCAACGTGCGTCCGAATTAAGCGCGGCTGCCGTTCCCGCCGTCCCGCACAGGCGGTTTTACGGGCAATCCCAACGCGGCGGATTCAAGGGCGTAGTGTACGGTCCGCATGACCGGCGCGAAATCTTCAAGGCTGTAGGGTTTGGGCCCCGCGCCGCCGGAACGGAAATATTCAAAGGCCCGGGCTGCGGGGGTAGGTAGTTCTGAAATCAGGGGGATCTCCCGCTCCGCCCCGCCCCAGGGCTTCGCAAAAACCCGCTCGTTTATTACGGATACGCCGCCCTTTTCGCAATCAATCGAAAAATCCCCCAGAGAGGAGGTCGGCCCCATGCTGTTATGCCAGTCTATCGTATGCTGGATCAGAAGGCCCGTTCCGGTTTCCACAAGCGTGGCAGAAACGCTGCCGCCCGCCGGGGATCCTTTGCGGGGGCTTGGGGATTTGGCGTATACCGAAACCGGGTCCAGGCCGGCCAGGGTTTGAATGGCGCTGAAATGGTGAAGGGCAAGGTCCCCCAGGGCGATGTTGGGATAGGCGGCTTCCCATTCGCAAACTTCGCTTTCCGCCACCCGGCTGTCCCATTTCAGGAATTCCGGCTTTCCGAAACCGGCGGAATCCAGAAACGCCTTTGCCGTTACTACCGCCGGGTGGTAACGGTAGCTTTCGCCTACCAGCACTTCTACCCCGGTTTTGCGCCGGGCGGCGCAGGTCTTTTCAAAATCGCCGGGGGAGGCGGTCCGGAATTTGTGGATATAGAAGGGGATGCCCTTTTCAAGCAGGGCGGCCTCGATCCGGGGGTCGTTTTTCCGGTAATTGGGTACGCCGATAACGGCAAAATCCGGCGCAAACTGTTCGATCCCCTCCTCAATACTCCCCATCCGCGGCGCATCCTGCCACAACCAGCGGTAGTCCGCCCGGGTGCTTTCGTTTTCCCGGAAGGCGTCTAAAAACGCGATTCTTTGCCCCGCCGCCAGGTTCTGCCACTGCCGCGCTTCGTCGGTGCCGATAAACAGTAGTTTCATGGTTTGGCCCTTATCCCCTGAGTAAAAATTTGTGCAAGGGGCCTTACCAGACCCGCGATTCTTCCGGTTTTTTCCAGATGTCCG
>JAISMQ010000258.1 GCA_031276685.1 Treponema sp.
GAAATCCGCAACGACGGCTCCTGCGCCGCCGGGGGGACCATCACCCTGTACCCCAAAAAAGGGGCCGAGCTTGATCGCGACACCGTGCCGTTTACGCTGGCGCCGGGGGAAACGGCTTCCGCCGTGGTGGGCTGCATCGATCCAGACCGGGATATTCTGATCGAGGCCCGCTCAAGCCTGGCCGGGGTCCGTCCGTCCAGGGCGCGGTAACAGGAAGGGGACCCCGGCCCCGGAAAGACACACAGGCTATTTCAAAAGGTCTGATTTTAAGATAGCCTAAAACCATGGACGGCATATATCCGGCGTCGGTCACGCCTTTTGACGGAAACGGGAAATTCAGGGCGGATGCCCTGGCCCGTTTGATGGAGCGGAACATAGCGGAGGGGGCTTCGGGGTTTTTTATCGGAGGTTCTTCGGGCGAATGTTTCCTGCTGGCAGAAGAGGAACGGGTTGCGGTTTTTGAAGCCGCGGCCGTGTTCCGGGACCGGACGGTCCTGATAGCCCACGTGGGCGCGGTATCCACGGGCGAAGCGGTACGCTACGCCCTGGCCGCCAAAAAACTGGGGTTTCAGCATATCGCGGCGACCCCGCCTTTTTACTACGGGTTTTCCGCGGAGCTTGTCGCGGGGTATTACTACGACATTGCAGAGGCCGCCGGCATGCCGGTGATGATCTACAACTTCCCCGGCAATACCAACAAGCCCTTCAATCTGGAACACCCGGCCACTGCGGAGCTGCTGCGTTCCGGGGCCGTATTCGGCGTCAAGCACACGAACCACGATCTTTCCCAAATGGAACGGTTCAAGGCCCTGTCGCCCAAACTGGTTATCATGAACGGTTACGACGAGACGATGCTGGGGGGCATGGCCCTGGGCGCGGACGGTTCCATCGGCAGTACCTTCAGCTTTATGCTGCCCCACTACAAAAAGATCTACGACCGCTACCGGGCGGGGCAGGGCAAAGAAGCCCTGGCCCTGCAGGTTAAGGCCAACAACATCATGGCCGCCTTAAACCGCGTGGGCCTGATCCCGGCCATCAAGTACATCCTGGAAAGCCAGGGGATCGGCGTGGGCGCGCCCCGGAAACCCTTCGCGCCGCCAAGCCCGGAACAGCGGCGCTGCCTGGACGAGGTACTGCGGGACAACCTTTGCAACGAAGGGGGCGCGGCATGAACACGGACCCCAACAGTTGTTACGGCAGCATTAAATTAAGCGCCTATGTCCCCCCGGAGGCAGCGGAAGAAGACATAGCCTTCCTCGCCTGGACGGGCATACCCTACGCCTACACCTGGATGGGCAATCTGGCGGAACGCCAGGGCGAACTGGCGCTGCTGAAAAAGCGGCTCGCCGAACGGGGCGTCACCCTTTACAACGCCGGGGACTTGGGCGTGGCGAAATCCGCGAATATCCACCTGGCCACGGAGGACAGGGACCGGGACATCGCCCGGTTCAACGACATGCTCCGGGCCCTGGCGAAGACCGGGATCTTTACGACCACCTTTACCTGGGAGCCGGACCACGTGTGGTCCACCGCCGCTGACGCGCCGGGCCGGGGCGGGGCGAAGGTCCGCATGGTGGACGAACGGCAGTTGGAAACGGTCCCCGTCAAACACGGGCGGATCTACGAAAAGGACGAACTCTGGGAGAATTTCCGCTACTTTATGAAAAAGGTAATCCCCGTGTCCGAAGAAACCGGGGTCCGCCTGGCCCTGCACCCCAACGACCCGCCCATGCCCATGATCGGCGGCGTGGCCACCCTGATAAACAGCGCGGCGGACTACCGCCAGGCTTTCGACATTGCGGGCAGCCCGAATTTGGGGATGGAGTTTTGCTGCGGCTGCTGGCTCGAAGGGGGCGGCAGGTTCGGCGACATTCTGGAAGGGGTCCGTACCTTTGTGCGGGAAGGGCGGGTCTTCATTACCCATCTGCGCAACGTATCCGCGCCGCTGCCCCTCTTCAAAGAAACCTTTCTGGACGACGGCTACATGGACATATACGCCCTTATCCGGGCCTTCTTCGAGGCGGGTTATGACGGCACGATGATCTTCGATCACACCCCGGAAGTCCCCGGGGGAAACGCGGTATCGGCCGCTTATGAAATCGGCTACATGAAGGCGGTTATCAACGCCGCCGGACACCAGTATAAGGCAGGTTAAGTATGGAAAAGGTACGTTTGGGTACTTCCGATCTCCTGGTAAGCCCCCTGATGGTGGGATGCTGGAGCTTCGGAGGGGACAGCGCAAGCTACTGGGGGGAGCAGGACCAGGCGGACGTGGACGCCCTGGTCGCGGAGGGGCTTGATCGCGGGATCAACTTCTTCGACACTGCGGTGGGCTACAACGACGGCAACAGCGAAATAGCTCTGGGCAAAGCTTTGGGGAAGCGCCGGGACGAGGCGGTGATATGCGACAAGGTGCAGATCCAGCCGGCGGAGCGCCTGGGCAAAGACTACGAGGCCATGGTGGCCGACGCGCTCAAGCGCCTCAACACCTCCTACATCGATCTGCTGATGATCCACTGGCCGACCCGCAACGAAGGGCTGCTTCAGGCGAATCTGGAAGCCCTGCTCAAACTGCGGCACAAGGGGATGATCCGGGAAATCGGCGTAAGCAATTTTTCCCTGCGGACCCTGGAAATTGCGCGGGAAACCGGAGTCCGGGTCGTGGCGGACGAATTCGCCTTTAACCTGATCTCCCGGTGGCCGGAGCGGGAACTCCTGCCCTACTGCGAGGCGAACCGCATCGGCGCCCTGGCCTACATGCCGCTGATGCAGGGGGTCCTGGCGGGGAAGTACAAAACCATCGCCGACATTCCCCTTATGCGCCGCCGCACGATCCACTACGCCAAAGCCGATAATCCCCATTCCAGCCACGGGGCGCCCGGCGCGGATGCCGAGATTGAAAGCTTCCTCCGGGGGCTGCGGGACCTGTCGGAAAAAACGGGCCTCTCCTGCGGGACCCTTTCGGTAGCCTGGGTCTGCCATAAGCCGGCGGTGGTAAGCGCCATCGTGGGCTGCCGGACGGTCGAACAGTTGCGGGAAAACGCGGCGGCGGTCGAAACAAAACTGCCCCCGCAGACCCTCAAGGCCCTGGACGATCTGAGCAAACCCGTCTTCGACAAACTGGGCGACTACCCGGACATCTGGAAAAAACCGGAAGAATCGCGGGTCTGGTAAGGCCCCGCGCCCAATTTTTTACTCAGGGCTAACGGCCCGTCATGCGCCGCAGGGCCGGGTTTTGCGGGGCCTGGTTTTTGCCCATCTTGCTCATCCGCTTCATCATGGTGCGCATCTTTTCGAA
>JAISMQ010000264.1 GCA_031276685.1 Treponema sp.
AACGGCATCCGCGCCCCCTACATCGTCGCTACCGAGAACGACAGCCTTAACGGCGTGTCCATGCTCTTCGGCCACCTGCTCACCGGCACCGCCCAGATCTTCAGCGATGTAAGAACCTATTGGAGCCCCGCCGCCATCGAGCGCGTTACCGGCTGGAAACCCGAAGGCGGCGCCGCCAACGGCCTTATCCACCTGATCAACTCCGGCTCCGCCAGCCTTGACGGCACCGGAAAACAGCGGAAAGACGGAAAACCCGCAATAAAACCCTTCTGGGAAATCACCCCCGAAGAAGCCGGCGCATGCCTGGACGCCGTGCAGTGGCGCTACGCCAGCCTCGGCTACTTCCGCGGCGGCGGCTACTCGGCGGACTTCCTCAGCGAAGGCGGCATGCCCGTTACCATGAGCCGCCTGAACCTGGTCAAAGGCATCGGCCCCGTCCTCCAGCTTGCCGAAGGCTGGACCGTCAGCATCCCCGACCACGTCCACGACAAACTGGATCAGCGCACCGACCCCACCTGGCCCAGCACCTGGTTCGCCCCCCGCCTTACCGGGGAAGGCCCCTTCGCCGATGTCTACTCCGTCATGAACAACTGGGGCGCCAACCACGGCGCCGTCTCCTACGGCCACATCGGCGCGGACCTTGTCAGCCTGGCCGCCATCCTGCGGATCCCCGTGTGCATGCACAACCTCAACCCCGACCACATCTTCCGCCCCAGCTTCTGGAACAGCTTCGGCATGGACAAAGAAGGCGCCGACTACCGGGCTTGCGCTGCATTGGGCCCTCTCTATCGGTAGTCCGGTAGGCGAGACTACCGGGCCTGTGGCGCATTAGGCCCCCTTTACAGATAGGCCCCAGCCCCCTCTGCCGCTAATATGGAGGGGGGGCGCGGCTGCGGGGAATTATCCCCGGAGCCGCGCCCCTGGTGCGCTGCCGAAAAAAAAGATTTGCCCCGTGCGGCCTTATGCGGATGCTTTTTGCTTCACGCTGAGGCGGAAACCCAAATTGTCAAGGACTTTTACTACGGTTGTAAAGGACGGATTTCCCTTCGGGGAAAGGGAATCATACAAGCCTTCCCGGCTAAGGTTTAATTCCCGGGCAAGCTGGGCCATGCCTTTGGAACGGGCCACATTGCCGATAGCCTTTAACAGAAATTTTGTGTCATGTTCGGCAAGGGCGGCGTCAAGGTACGCGATAATGTCTTCCCTGGTTTCTATGTATTCCGCAGCGTCAAAATCCTTAACTGTTTCCATTGTGTTCCTCCTGCAAGGATTCAAGGGCTATTTTTTTAGCCTTTTCAATATCAGCCTGCTGGGTAGACTTATCACCGCCGCACAACAGGACAATGATTTCCCGCCCAGGATCTTTGCAATATATGCGGTAACCGGGGCCGAAATGAATACGTAGTTCAAACAGGTTTTCGTTGACAGGCCCCCAATCCCACCGGTTTCCGTCTTCTAAACGGCCAATGCGGGCAAGGATAAGGTTTTTCCCTATGGTATCCCGAAGTTTTCTTAGCCATTTGTCGAAAGTGCCTGTCCTGCGTATTGGCATAATTATAATGTATGCTATAACCTACAGATTATCAAGAGGGCGCATTGCCTCACGTTAATCTTACCCTGGCCGGAACTTGACAGGGCGCGGCGGCAGGTATAAGCTCCCTGCGTTGGAGGGTCGGCATGAAAAAACTGTTGGTACTGTGCCTGTTGGGTGCTGGTTTGGCGCTTTCCGCCTATGGGCAGACAAAAAAGCAGGATATTATCAGACTGCTTGAAATATCCGACACAAAGTCGCAGGCAAGCCAGATGTTTGATTTAATGCTGCCAAGTCTAAAGGATTTGGCCCCGCAGGCGCCGGATGCGTTTTGGACCGTGTTCAAATCAAAAATGAACATAGACAGTTTTGTAGAACTGTTTGTACCCATTTATGACAAGTACTTTTCACATGATGACATAAAAGGGCTTATCCAGTTTTACGAAAGCCCCCTTGGTAAAAAAATGCTGGAAACTACGCCCCTGCTAACCCAGGAATCCTACGGGATCGGCCAGGAATGGGGGCAGAAAATCGGGCAGGACGTGGTAAACGAACTGGTAAAGGCGGGGTATTTCTGATACCGTCCGTGCGGCCCGGAAGCGGACATGATAAATGCGGAAAACGCGGAATTTCAGATCGTCCAGGCGCTCAGGCTTTCCCGGACCAAGCGGGCCGCCCTGGGCGAAGTGTTCATCGAAGGTACGGAATCCGTCAAGATGGCGGTCCGGGCGGGGCTGGAGATCACCCGGATCATAATCCCCGCGTCAAGGGCCCGCGCCACGGCTTGCGGTTCCGGCTCCCGGGCGGGTCTTTCCCAATGGGCCTGCGATCTTATCCGGGCCGGTGCCAGGGTTCTGGAAATGGCGGACGGCCTGTACGCAAAACTCTGCGAGCGCCGGGACCTGCCGGAGATACTGGTAACGGCAAAACGGACAACGCTTACCCTGGCGGACCTGAACCTTGGCGCAAAGCCCTTTGTCCTGTTGTTTGATCGCCCCAGCGACATGGGGAACCTGGGTTCGGTGATCCGGTCCTTTAATTCCTTCGGCGGGGACGCCCTGCTTATCCTGGGCCACGGGGTAGACCCCTGGGATCCCAAGGTTATCCGCGCCAGCCTGGGCAGCGTCTTTTTTACCCCCGTGGTGCCGCTGCGCTCCAACGGGGAACTGGGCGGTTTTATCGCGGAACAAAAAAAACTGAACGCCATGCGGGTCTGGGGTACCGATTCCGGCGGCGCTATCCCCCTTTCACAGGCCCCGCTGGAACGGCCCCTGCTGCTGGCCATCGGGAACGAGGCCAAAGGGATAAGCGCGGCCCTTAAACAGATCTGCGACGGGATCGTCAGCATCCCCCTTGCGGGGGATGTCAATTCGCTGAACGCCGCCTGCGCCGCAAGCGTCTGCATGTGGGAACTGTGCCGCCGATCCGGGGCACCGCCGGCGGCCCCCTGCGGCGCAGCCCCGTGTGACGCGGCCCCCCGCAGCGCGACTTTTCATAGTAAAAATTAACCGCGTAGTTTCGTAAACTTCCCGAATGGATTATACTTGGAAAAGCTACCTATAACCGATTTGGCCGGGAACCGGCCGTGGGTTAATTCGATCCTGTGGGGAATTTTATGAAAAAAATAAGCGCAAAGGTCTGTGCGGTTTTTGCTTTTTTTAGCGCCCTGGCATCCTTTGGGCAGACGCATGGTTCTATCGCCCTGGATGATGAAGTTTACTATATCCTGGAACAGTGCGAAGTCCGGGGCTTGTGCGCGGAACTGCCCGCAGTCAGGCCCTGGACACGGGGGCTTGCCCTTGCCCGCGTTAACGAGGCCCTGACAAGCGCGGCGGAAGGCTGCGGCGCATTGAATAACAGCGAGCGGAGGATTTTGGAAAACTACCGGGACAGCCTGGGGGATCCCGCAGCCGGGGGGGACTACCGTAACGGCAGTTATTTCGCCAGGGCGGAGATCGGCGAAACCGGCGTGGAGATAAGCGGGAAGGCCGGGGTGGAGGTGGACATCGGAGGATCGGCGGGGCTGTACCCCGGCGACGCCCAGTACGGGGCCGAAACCTGGGTCAATGCGTCGTTGGCGGGGGACATTGGCCGCCGCGTTTCCTACGGCCTTTCCTTTTCCGGCGGTATTATCCGGGTTCCACGCGAAAAGCTGGGAACGTATCACACCTATTATGATACATTCACCAATCCCGACCCCGAATCTTCTTATCAGGATCGCGAAGTAGACGCGTACAGCCAGCCCCTGACCCACTTCCCGTATTCGTATGAAAAAAAATGGGACAGCTCGGTCTATTTTTTTAACAACCTGTCCGGCTACAGCAGTTGGCCCGGCGATTTTGCCGGCGCCTACGGCATGGGGGCCGAATTTGCGGGGTCCTTTCTGGACGGGCGGCTTTTTTTCCGCGCCGGGCGCTTTGAACGCGACTGGGGATCAACGCCCCTCGGTACCAGCCTGGCCCTTAATCAGGCGGCCCGCCCCTTCCTGGGGGCCGAAGGCGTCTTTACCCCCTTTCCCTGGCTGTCCGTTTCCTCGCTTACCGGGGTTCTGGAATACTACAATGAGCAGGGCATCAAGGCGTCGTCAATGCCCAATCAAAACGCCTTTACTGTTTCCATGCTCAACCTTGCGTACAAAAACTACCTGTTCGTTGATGTCGGCGAGGCGGTCGTGTGGCCAAAGCGTTTCGAGATAGGGTATATGTCGCCCATTACCGACAGTTTCTTTTACCAGGGCAACGTGGGGGATTTTGACAACCTGGCCATGTTCCTTAACCTCAAGGCCCAGTATCCGGGGCGGGGGAATGTTTGGTTTTCGGTTTTTCTGGACGAGATCTCCATAGAACGCGATATGTTTATCCTTGACAGGTCGATGATCGCCTTCCATGGCGGGCTGCAGTACAGCCTGCCATCCCTGCCCTTCGGCTCAATCAAACTAAGCTACACCAAGATCGAGCCCTACTGTTACACCCATACTACGATAGATGTCCCCTGGTACCGTATACCTGTGGAGCAGGCTTACACCAACAACGGCGTGGGCCTGGGCTACTATCTGCCCCCCAATGCCGACGAACTGCTGGTAAGGTTTGACGTAAAACCGGCGGCCCGGACTTCCGCCCACTTCCAGTACCAGATGATCCGGCACGGCGCCGATTACGGGAAGTCCGCCGTGGACGGTTCCTCGCTTGTATCGGAACTGGACCCCGATGATCGCAGCAGCAACCCGGTGCTGCGGAAGTACTTTTTGCACGACGGGGCGTACCAATGGTACCACATTCTCAAGCTGGGCGGGGACCATTCCTTTGCCGGCAGGGCACAGTTCCGCGTCAGCGCGGAGGCGGGCCTGGCGTATTCCCAGTTCAGCGATACCGGCAGCCCGCCGAATTCCGGATCATCGTCCCCGTACCACATGATTGACACAGCCGAATACCCCCGGCGGCTCGGCTTTGTTTTTTCCCTGGGGCTGAGGATTTTCCCCAAGATATAAAGCAGTTCCACAATTGAGAAGCGGAACCGATTCGTATGTCGGACTTGTGAAATACCCAACCGGGTATCATAAGTCCATTTTATCCTTTGGCAAGTTCTGTAATACTGGTTAGTACGCTTGCCAAATTTTGCAAATGTCCATACTGCCTCCTATTAGGTACAGCACCCATGCTTAATCCGGTTAATTTTCCAATCGCCGCAAATATATACAGAATCGGCCGGTTTTAACGTGCCCATGATTTTTGGGAACCAGCTTTCCAAATATTCTAAATATGCATCGTCATTTGTCTTTGAAAATTTAAATCTATGAAAGTTTTTATCTAAATTATACGGCGGATCGATTATCAATAAATCAACAAATTCAGAGGGCAATAAATCCATAATTTCAAATAAATTCCCACAGATTGTTTTATTCGAAGGGGGGTCGAATACCCCGCCCCTTGGGGTTGAATTCCTACGCCAAGGATGGCGGGGTAGCCCCGTGCAAAATGAGAAAAGTCCGCAGGACTTTTTCTTCTCGACCGAAGAACCCCGCTGCTCTGCGGCGGGGTTCTTCATTTGTTATTTGGGGAATGGAGATTTTTTTATCATCAGGGCCTGTCAGATTTTTTGTGTAAATAGTGTTTTGCTACAAGAGCGGAACCCGCTCGTTTCCGAACAAAATGGCGAACTGGTTTAACGCCATTCCCCATTGTTTTATCGGCATT
>JAISMQ010000276.1 GCA_031276685.1 Treponema sp.
GATGGACACAGGAATACTAATCGCAATGATAAGCGTAGGTTTGATGGAACGCAGGAAGATGAACAGGATTATTACCGCCAGCAGCGCCCCCGTAACGGCGCTGGAACCGACCTGGTTGATCGAATTTTCGATCATGTCCGTGGTGTTGTTAAGCTCCGTAATCTTGATGTCCTGCGGAATTTCGGCGGCAATTTTGGTAAGCCGCGACCGCAGTTCCTTGGCGGTCTGGACGGAGTTCTTTCCGCTCTGTTTCTGTATCTGCAGCATTATTGCGGTCTGGCTGTTCACGTAGACCAGGCTGGTCTCGTCCCGGTAGCCTTCGTACACGTCCGCTACATCCCGCAGGAATACGGTTTTGGGAAGCTCCACCCCCGCCGCACTGGCGCCGCCGCCCTGGTAGGCGACAACGGTATTGCGTATCTGGTCCAGGGAGGTGTATTCCCCCATGGTTGTAAGAATGTAGGAAGTGTCCCGTTCGATAATGGTTCCGGCGGAAACCTGCTGGTTGTTGGCCCCCAGGCTCCTCTGGATATCGGTAATCGTAAGGCCGTAGGCTTCAAGCCGGTTCTGGGGCACGTCCACCCGGATAATCTTCTGCCGCCCGCCGCTCAGCGAGGCGGTAGCCACCCCCGGAACCTGCTCGATCCGGGGGACGATGGAGGTCTCGGTTACCTCCCGCAGTTCTTCCGGGCTGCGGTTCCCCGTGACCATAAGGCTCATGATGGGGATCATCGAAGGGTCGAATCTGAAGATCGTCGGGCTGCTGGCCCCGGAGGGCAGATAGTTCCGTACCCGGTCCAGGGAGTCCCGGACGGAGTTGGATGCGTCTATCAGATCCGTCCCGTAGGTGAACTCCATCATCACCATGCTTGAATCCTTGGAGGACGTTGATGTCACCATTTCCAGGCTGGATACGCTGGAAAGGGCGGCTTCCAGGGGCCGCGTGACGGAACGTTCCACCTCTTCCGGGCCCGCCCCGGTATACGTGGTAAGGACCACCAGGTAGGGGGGGTTGATTTCCGGCGTCAGATCGATGGGAAGGTTTACGAAAGCAAAGACCCCCAGCATGGTGAGCAGTACAAAGATGATAAAAATTGTGGTGGGCCGGGAGACGACTAATTTGGTAAGACTCATGCTAATCCTCTTTACGCTTAGGTATCAGACGAAACGGCGTCCAAAGGTGGGATCCGTTCGATGATGTTGACCCTGGCGCCCTCCTGCAACAAGGTCTGCCCCCGGACAATAACTTCGTCCCTGGGTTCAAGGCCTTCCCGAATTTCCAGCACCCCGTCTACAAGGATGCCGGGGACAATATCCCGCCGCCGGGCGACAAAGCCCCCGCTGCCGGAGTTGTCCGGTTCTACCACAAAGACAAAGCTTTCGCCAAAACGCTGCACCAGCGCGGTGGCGGGGATCTTGACAACGTTATCTTTGGTCTCCGTGATCAGCCTCACCTTGGCGAACATCCCGGTTTTTAGCTTTGACTCGGGGTTTTCCACGTTGATCCGCACTTCCATCGTGCGGCTGGCGGGGTCCACCGTGGGGGCGATCTCGTGTACCGTGCCCCGGAAAACCTCTCCGGGCCAGGCGTCCAGGGCAATCTCGCAGGGCTGCCGCAGGCTGATCCGGGATATAAACCGTTCCGCCACGTAGAGCCTTACCTCCAGGCCCCCGCCCCCGGCGATCTTCGCCAGGGACACCTGCTGGGACACGGTCATCCCCACCTGGGCGGGAAGGCTTATCACGGTCCCGCCTATGGGGGCGCGGACTACGCTTTCAACGTAGCGCATCCCCGGCCGGGAGGGGTCCACAGTGGCGATGGGGGCGCCCTTGGCTACCCGGCTGCCCACAGCAACGTAGAGGCGGGTGATCTTCCCCGCGGCCTCCGGGTAGGTGTCCACGGTGGAACCGGCAATGATGTCCCCGGACAGGGCCAGGTAATCCTGGATCGGCCCCTGGGCCGCGCCGGTGGTATTTACCGCGAAGATCGGGATAGGCGGTGCTTCCGGCGGAAGCTCCTTGCCGGCAAGGCGCTCCCCGATAGACTGTATCCGCTCGCAGGAGCTAAAAACCGTCCCGATAAGCAGCGCCAGGGCCATAAGCCCGGGGCGTACAAGGTATGTTCCGCGCATCAGTTTCCCCCTTATTTCCACGCGCTCAGGGTCCCAAACGGGAGGCCCGCCGCGTATTCAAGATCGATAAGGCTGTTCCGGTACGTGTTCTGCTGCCGTATAATTTCCAGCCTGGCCTTGTCCAGTTCCAGTTTAGCGTTCTGCACCTGGAAAATGTCCTGCAGGCCCGCCCGGTAGGCTTCGTCCGTAAGCTGGTGGGCCCGTTCGGCCAGGTTTACCGTTTCGGTCTGGGCCTGCAGTGTGGACCGGACCTGGGCCAGGGTCAGGATGGTGTTGTAAATTTCCAGCTCCGTACCCTGGATCATCTGCGCGATGTTCCCGGCCAGCGATTTTATCTGGTTGTCGATGTCCTTGATGGCCTGCCCTTCTTTGGTAAAGGGGAACAGGCCGTTCAGGCTTACTCCCAGGGTGATGGAAAAGCTCCCCCGGTCGCTCCAGTTGTCCTTTTTGAACCAGGAGTCCTTGAAGGGATCCCCGCCAAAGGTGGGGCTCAGGCTCCAGTCAAGGCGCAGGTACGGGGTGTGGGCCTGCAGGGACCGGGCCAGGCGGTTCTTTTCCAGGACTTTATGCTGCTCCAGCAGTTCCCGGATATCCGGCTTGTTCTGCGCCGCTTTGCCGATAAGCTCCGCCAGCTCCGGCGGGGCCGAATCCGCGTCCGCCGGCTCGGAGATCAGATCAAACCGGGTGTCGTAGGGCAGGCCCAGGGTCATGGCGAAGCGGGCCCGGGACAGGATAAGGCCGTTTTCCGCCTGGTCTATGCTGGGCTTCATGTTGTTCCGGGAAACTTCGGCCTGGAGCAGGGTCAGTTGCGGGGCAAGGCCGGCCTGGTAGTTGGCCCGGGCCGTGCTTACCTGCCGTTCCGCCGCCTCGTAGCTTGCCCGCAGCAGGTCTATATTCTCTGCTAGCAGGAGCATGTCGTTGTAGGCTTTCCGGACATCCCGCTCTACCTGGAGCCTGGCCTTTTCGTAGCTTACCCGCCCCGCCTCGTAATCCGCCTTGATAACCGCGATCCCCGCGAACAGGGCGGCGCTCAGGTTCAGGCTGGCGGAAAAGTTCCCCTGCATGCTCCAGCCGGGGAGTTCCACGGAACTGGGGGATACCCCAAAAACTGGGGCCGTACTCGAGCCGGGGGGGAGAAGGTTCGTTGGATTGATTACCGCCGACGGCGCCATCACGGTCTGGGTGGTCGTCTTGTTCTGCCGCGCCAGGGTCCCCCGCAGGGCCAGATCCGGCAGGAACTGGTTCCACACCAGGTCGCTGGCCCGCTTTTTCGTGTCCAGGGTGATAGCCCCGTTTTTAAGGGAAAGGTTGTTTCTCAGGGCCAGATCCACCGCCCCGTTGATCGTAAGGCGCATCGCCCGCACCGCCGGGGCTGTTCCCGTCTGGGCTGTTCCCGCCGTCCCCGTCTGGGCTGCTCCCGCCGGGGCTGTCTGGGCGGCCGCCGGGCGGGCTGCCCCCGCCAGCAGCGGAAC
>JAISMQ010000041.1 GCA_031276685.1 Treponema sp.
AAGGGCTCAGGCCCTCCGCCAGAATGACCGCGTTCAGCTCCCGTTCCGCCTTTTTGATTTCCAGGGCGCTCCGGCAGGCCAGGGCCGCGTGATCTTCCCGGTACACCGGCGCGCCGAAAAAGGCGATGATGGCGTCGCCTTCGTATTTGTCAACGGTCCCCAGATTCTCCATGATGATGTTGCTCATGGCGGTTAGATATTTGTTCAGAAGCCGTACCAACTGCGCGGGGTCCAGTTGTTCGGAAATGGTCGCGAAGCCCTGGATGTCCGTAAATATTACGGTCATCTCCCGCTTCTCGCCGCCCAGGTTGAGCTTGCCGGGATCGGCGATGATCTCGCTGACAATCGACGGGGAAAGGTAGCGGGAAAAGGCCATGTGCAGAAACGCTTTTTCCCGGCTGGTTCCCAGAAAGCTGATCCCCAGGACCGAAAGAAACGTAAGGGCCGAGGAAGCCAGGGGGAGGGCCAGGCCGGGGTACTGTTTGGTAAGGCGGAAATAGAGCAGCGAAAACCCGGCCATTGCCGCCAGGGCGCAGGCCCCTGCGGCGATGGATTTCCCCGTGGCAAGGCGGCCCGTCAGCAGGGCGATGCCCAGGGAGCAAACAAGGGCGAGCAGCAGGGAAACAAACCCAGGCGCGTCGTCAAGGAATTCCCCCGAAAGGATCATGTTTGCCATGACCGCGTAGATGCCCACGTTGGGGTAGTTTTCCTCGAAGGGGGTAATGCCGTTGTCGGTCATGGACGTGGCGTCCGCGCCGATAACGCAGAAGGCGCCGTCAAGAACGGCGTAGTTCGCGCGAATTTCCCGCATGCGCCGGAACTGTTCGCGGGCCGCCTGGAACAGTTCCCGCACGTAGGCGGAAGTTTCGTCATCCCCCGCCGTCATTTCAAGGATGCGCCCCTCGTATGGCCCTTCAAGAAAATCCCCGGCGGCTTCAAAAAAAACCTTCCGCGCCGCAAGCCAGCCTTCAAGCGCGGCTTCCGCTTCCCCGCCTCCCGCCTGCGGGCCTTCGGCCCGTGACCCTCCGGCCCGAAAGTTTTCCGCCCGGTTAAAAAGCTCCCAGGGGCTTTGCCCCCCGCCCCATACCGTAAAGAAGCCGGACGAATCCATAAGGCCCAAATTTTCCGCAAACGCCGTTTCGATAAGCGTGTGCTGGATCAGTTCCAAAAGGGACAGGACCCGGTAATCGTAAAACGGTTTTTTCGGCCACTTGAGCAGGACCGACCCGTCTTCCGTCCGGGGTATCCTGATGTCTTTTGTTACGCCGCCCGCCCGCGCGTTTCGTAAAATAATTTCACTGTCGGAAACCTCGATAGCCGGGTTGCCCAGCAGTTCCCGCATGCCCGCCAGGGCCAGGTGGCCGTAGTAGTTCCCCCGGTACCTTGCCAGCAGATTCACCCGCCGCCTTATGCCGTCCCGGTCCGCGTCGGCGTTGACAAAGCCGGCCCCGGCGGCCCGGCTTAACAGCTTGTAGATGGCCGGCATAAGCCCCGCCATGTCGGGCGTCTTCCGGTCGTTAGCAGCGCTGATGTTTCTCAGGGCCATCCGCGATTCCAGCAGGGCCCTCATCTCCCTTCCGGGTTCGGGAAGCTCCGCGCCGGAAAGCAGATGGCCCCGGCTTACCATGGTAAGGGTAAGCCACGACCGGCCCGAAAAGGCCAGGGCCTGGGCGAAGTATTCATCCACATCCCGGGTCAGGTACTCAAGGGACTGTTCCAGTTCCCGGCGGACCGCTTCGTTGAGGGCGCGGAATTCGTCTTTGTAGATTGCGCCCTCCCCCGGTTTGATGGCCCCCGCCGCGAAACCGTCGATGAGCTGCGCGGCGGTTTCGTTGATGCTGCCAAAGCCTTCGTCCAGATACCGGGAAAACACCCCGCCCGCGTATTCCCGGTCCAGCCGCTGGGGGCTTTCGTCAAGGTAGTTCAGGTCGAAGGTGATGGAAAGGGCCCCCAGCTCCCTGAGCAAAATTACCACGTCGGCCATGACTTCCCGGCGGAAGGGAAAGCCCCCGGCGTAGGCGATGGAGTCGTCGTCCAGGGTAAGCACGTAGACCCGTCCGTCTTCCGTCAGGGAGGGCAGCACCCGCAGAAAGAGATCGTAAATTTTGTTATCCGCCGTGGTAAAAAGCAGGGGCAGGCTTAGGGTGAAACAAACGATGGGAATAACAAACAGCTTCCCGCCCCGGCCCCGGCTCATTCGGCGGCGATATCCTCTTCCGCCGCGGCGTCGCTTGCCCTGGCCGAAGCGGTACTGATCCTCCCGGTAGTCCGGCTTAGCGCGCCGGTATCGGTCCGGGTTACCTTCCCGTCAATCCGTATCCCCGCCGCGTTTCCGGCAAGATCGGCAAGCCGCCCGGTCTGGACGGCCCCCACGGAAAAAACCCGCCCTTCGGAAACCAGGGCCAGCCGCGCCCCGATCCCCGTGCGGATCACCGCGTCGCCCGCCAGGGCCTCCCCGGCCTCAACCGCCTCCCAGCCGCCGCCCGCTTCCCGTTCGACCCGCCCCGACACGCTCTGTACCGTGAAAGACTGGTACAGTCCAGACTGCCCGAAGGCCGCGCCGCCCAGCGCCGCAGTGATGATCAAAACAAACAGTGCCTTTTTCATGTTCGCTCCTGTAAAATAAATTTGTTTTCATTCCTCATTTTTCATTCTTCATTCTTCATTCTTTACTCCCCCCGTTCTTCAATCTTCTCTTTTCCCGCCGCTTTCCGCTTTTTCCTGTTTGCACTATACTTAAAAGCACGGAGCAAGGAGGCAAGAAATACCCGATGACTATAGATCTTAATATGCCAAAACAGGCCGCGCTTTCCGAATTCGATATAAAAATGCTGCTTGCCGCAAAACTGTATGAAGAGCGGAAACTCGCCCTGGGGTACTGCGCGGAATTGGCAGGCCTTTCCAAAAGGGCCTTTGTTGAGATTTTGGGCAAGTACGGGGTCTCTGTTTTTTCCCAGACTGCCGATGAATTAAAATCCGACATCGATAATGCCTCCAAACTTTTTCGATAAAATAGTCATTTGCCCTGGATCTCGGCCTTGCCATAACCGGCACGCTCGGCATCCTCATTGCGGCGTACCGGCAGGGTATTATCGCGGACCTTAATCCCCTTATTGCCCGCCTCGAAGCCTGTGATTTCAGGCTCCCCCGCGATCTCCCTGAAATTTTGTCTACCCTGTAAATTTCATTCCCCCCGTTCTTCAATCTTCTCCAAACCCTGTTTCGCCGCCGCGTTATCCGGCTCCCGCGCCAGGGCCTGCCGGAACCACAGCTCCGCCGCAGCGTAATCCCGTTCGATAAGGCCAAGGTTCCCCCGGTTGGTCATAGCCGGGACCGAGCCCATGGAGGCGGCCTGTTCCCAGGCAGCTTTGCCGTCCGCAGCCCGCCCCGATCGGACAAGCAGTATCCCCAGGCGGTTGTAGAGGCCCGCCAGGGACAAATCCTCCGCATCGGGGCCAGCCTCACGGGCGGCGACTATACGCTGCCGGACGCCCTGTACCAGGGGCTCGATGTCCCGGCCGATGTACTGCCGTATAACCCCGTCCGCGATACCCGCCAGTTCCCCTTCCCTGAAACGGACCCCCTGCGCGGGCAGCGGCGCGGGCGGGTAGAACCCCCAGGCGTTTTCCAGGGCGATAAAATCGGCTTCCCCGCCCCCCGCGAAAAACCCGTTCAGCGCTTCCGCCCCGCCGTCCCAGGCCGCAATAAACCCCCCGTTAAAGGCGTTCATGGAAAGGGGCAGCCACGCTTCGCCATCCAGCACCAGCACCCGGTCAAGGCTGCTGAACAGCAGCTCCGCCCCCGCCTGATCCACATCGAGGTAACAGGCAATGACAAGGTCCGGGGAACCCGCGGCGCCGTCCAGGGGGACAAGCGCCGCAGGGATGCCCGACGCTTCCAGCGCCGCCGCGTAGAGCAGGCCGATGTCCGTCCGGTTCCCCGTCCTGAAGCCCAGGGTCTCCGCCGGAAACTGCGCTTCCCCTTCCGCCGTATGGGTACCGTCCAGCCGGACGCCCGCGGCCCGAAGCCCCTCAAAAAGCCACACCGCCGCCTGCATGTTCCGGTTCAATCCCGTCCGCAGCCTGGACCGCGCAAGCCCGGTGACACGTTTCGCGTATTCCAGGATTTCGGGAGAGCCGGGCGACACAAAGGCCGCCAGCGCCGCCGCGTCCCCCGGGGGGAACGCATTCCGGTTGTATACCTGCAGCGATACGGTTTGCACCGATTCTTTTTCTTTCCCCAAAAACCTGTAGCGGATAAGGACTTCTCCCAGGACCCTCCCCGTATCGGTTAAACGCAGCAG
>JAISMQ010000057.1 GCA_031276685.1 Treponema sp.
GTATTCGTTTTTGCAAAACAGCGATATTGTCGCCCTGTGGATTCAGCTTACGGTGCGGGACAATATAAGCCGTCATTTTTGGGAAAACCTGTGTTCCTGCGTTTCCCTGCGGAACCCCGATCTGGGAAACGGCCTGATGGATCTGGGGTTTCCCGAAACAAGCGGGCAGTTTGACCGCTTCTATGTTCTGGTGGAGCAGGCAATTAAAGACATGGAAGTTGCCGCGCCGCCGGGCAGGAATCCGCGCTATGCGGTGGTGTACGACGACTTCCACTTAATTCACGATCCCGCCATGCTGCGGCTTTTTAACTACGTCCTGGCCCTGCCCCTTCTTAACACCTCGATAATCCTTATCTCCCGCGCCGAACCGCAGGTTAAAATTCTGCCCCTGCTTTCCAAGGGCCTGCTTGCCAGGGTTACTGTGGAAGATCTCCGCTTTACCCCGGAGGAAATGACCGCGTATTTTGCCGCGCAGAATATAAAGGTTTTCCGGGACGAAGCGGAGCTGTTCTGGCGGGATACCGAAGGCTGGCCCCAGGTCTTAAGCCTTATCGCCCAGAACGCGGTAAATCAGAAAAAAACGGAGCTGCGCTATTCGCCGGAACTGGTAAAGCTTCCCCTGTTCAAGATGATAGAAAGCTCGTTTTTTTCTTCGCTGGACAGGGACACCCGGCAGTTCCTTATCAAGCTTTCCCTTGGCGAATACTGGCCCCTGGAACTGCTGGACAGGCTGGACAGCACCGGAAGCCGCCGGGAAGGGCTGGAGCAGATCAGCTCGCTTATCCGCTACGATTCGTACCTTAACGGCTACCGTATCCACAACCTGCTTACCGAATTCCTCAAGGGAAAACAGAATGAGCTTTCCGCAGAAGAACAGCGCGAAGTCTACCGCAAAAACGCCGAATGGTGCCTTGACAACAATCTGCGGCTGGACGCCGCCCTGTACTATGAAAAGGCCCGGGACTACCGGGGCTTCCTCAGCCTGAGCCTTGCCCTTCCCACAATCGTATCCCGCCAGACTGCCGCTTTTTTTCTGTCGATTGTTGAACGGCTGCCCCTTGAAGAAGACTCAGGGGACGCCGGCCAGGACCCGGACTGGAAAGACGCGCTCCTGTACCTGCGCTTTGTCATGCGCCCCCGGCTGCTTTTCGCCATGAGCCGCTTCGACGAAGCCGCCCTGTCTGCCGCCAGGCAATCGCCGGGTTTGAAGGGCAGGGTTCCCCTAACGCGAGGATCCTCGCCCCGCTGTACTTCTGCCTGGGCTTTACCAAGATCTTTACCTGCCGCCATACGGGCGATTACCTTTTCTTCCCCTGTTTCGAACGGGCCTATTACTACTTTAAGCCCCATGCCATTCTGGTAAGCAAGAGTTTTAGCCAGGGCTTCGTGTCCTCGTATGTCTGCCAGGTCGGTTCCCTTGCAAAGCGGGACGCATTTGAAGACTACCTGCAGGCCTACGCCCAGGCCGCGCCCCTTATCGCCAAGATAGGGGAGGGCCACCTGGCCGGCCTCGATGCCCTTGGCCGCTGCGAGTATTTCTACTTTAAGGGAGACCTGCTGACTGCGGAGAATTTCGCCCGCCAGGCAATACTGCAGGCGCGGGGGAGCCGCCAGTACGAAACCGAAAACCGGGGGCTGTTTTTCCTGCTCCGGATTGCCATCCACGCCGGAAATTTCCCCTGGATAGAAGAACTGTTCAGGCAGCTTAAAGCCCAGCTTGACATTGGGGATTACCAGAACCGCTACGTTCTTTACGATATCGAGTGCGCCTGGTTTTGCGCCCAGACCGGGGACCTTGCCCCGGTCGCCTACTGGCTGCGCAGCAATTCCGAAGCTTATGAGATGAACGATATGTACCGCCCCCTGGAGATCCTGGTAAGGGCAAAGTGTTTCTATGCGGAAAAGCGCTACCGTGCGGCTCTTTCCGTGCTGGAAAACGACGGCAGCCGCAACGGCCTTGGCAGTTTTCTTTTGGGAAGACTGGAAAAAACACTCCTGGAGGCCGGCTGCCGGCTGCGCCTGGGGGACCACCGGGCCGCCCTGGAAAAACTGGGGGAAGCCCGGGAGATAGGCGGCGGCTACGGCCTGGACACGCCCTTTGTCGAACTGGGGGAGGACATGCGGTTCCTCGCCTCCCTGGTCCTGAATGACGCCAGGGTCGCCGGTTCCGCGCCGGGTTCCGCAGGGGAGCCGGGCCCCGGGAAGATCCTGTGGGACAGCGAGTGGCTGGAATCGGTACGAAAGCGGGCGGCTGCCTACGGCAAGATGGCCGCCGGGGCGGCGGCGCACGGGCCTGCGGCGGCGGATTTCCGGAAAAGCGGCGAAATTCCCCTGCGCCGGCAGGAAAAGGCGGTACTGTCCGCCCTGTCCCAGGGCCTTACGCGGGAAGAGATAGCGCGGCGGGAACGCCTTTCGCTAAGCGCCGTCAAAGAACTCATCAAAAGTATCTATCAAAAGCTCGGGGCGGTAAACCGCGCCGACGCCGTCAGAATCGCCTTCACCCTTGGAATTCTAAAAAAAGTCCGCCATTAGGGTGTATTCCGTTCTCACAAGCCCCGTAAACTGTTAATTTGACGAGTTTTACTTTTTTTTGTTTTAAGGGGGCAAAATATGTCGAAATCCTTGCCGGGGACCGTTATCAAGAACCGCGACACCGAACCGCTGTTTCCCAAGGCCGGTAACATTCTTACGGCCTATGAGCAAGCCGCCAATTGTGTAGTATCGGTAATTGACAGCGGCGGCGGAAGCCTGTTTCCACACAGAGAAACAGCCGCCGCTTCCCTGTGCTGCTGCTGCCGCGCGCAGCCGGCGGACATGCAGGGCGAAGCGCTTTCGTGCGGGGATGTGCATCAAAAGGGCATCGAGGAATCCCGCCGGCTTGGAAGCTCGTATATCTACATGTGCCCATGGGGCTGGTGTTTTGGGTCAGCCCCCTGTATTCGGGGGGCCGCTATGCCGGCGCCCTTGTGGCGGGGAACGTGCTGGGGATTGACCGGGAAGAAGCCCTGGGGCGGGCGCAGTCCCGCTGCCCGGACAGCGCGGCGCTTGACCGGATCAGGGGCAGCCTCGATGCTATTCCCCGGCGGGATTACGAGGAAATAAAAGCGCTGGCCCAGATGATGCTGATCTGCGCCCAGCAGATCTCCGCCGGCGCCGGTGCTGCCGCCGATGATAGCGCTGCGCCCGCGAAAGACGGGGAACAGCGGAATCCCGAACCGCCCGCCGCCCGGCCCGAAACGCCTGATGGGCGGCCTTCCGCAGCAAAACTGCCGGAAACCGCCCAGCCCAGTTCCAATGAGTGGCTGCTGATCGCCGCCCTGCGCCGCGGGGACAGCAACGCCGCCCGCAGGATACTGGAGGATATTTTTGACGACATTAAGGCGGCATGCGCGGGGGATCTGCGGTTTTTCCGCTGCCGGGCCATAGAACTGGTAGTACTCCTCTCCCGCTCCTGCACATCAGAAAAGACAAACACACCCCTCCTCGAAGAAAACAACCTCTACCTAAAAAAGATCAACGATTCTGTGACCATAGAGGAACTTCAAACCAACCTCCGCCGTATTGTCGAGCGGATGGCGGGAAGGATCTTCTCTTTTCACGGCCTGCGGCACGCCTCCGCCCTGCGAAGGGCAGAACGCTTTATCTGGAAAAACTACACCCGCAAGGTAAGCCTGGAAGAAATCGCCACCGCGTCGGGACTTTCCGCGCCCTACTTCAGCACTATTTTCCGGGAGGAAATGGGGGAACACCTTTCCACCCACCTTAACCGCCTGCGCGTGGAAAAAGCCTGCGCCATGCTCCTGGAAACCAGGGCATCGCTTAATGAAATTTCGGAATCCTGCGGCTTTGAAGACCAAAGCTGGTTTTCCAAAATATTCAAAAGCTATACCGGGCACAGTCCCGGAAAGTACCGGGAACAGGGCGGAATGAACTATGCCCTGGATAACTATCATGCCGGCTGACGGGGGGATATTCCATGTCAAAGAATGAAGGGACCGAAGCGCTGCTGGTAAAGGCCTGCGGCATACTGTCCAATTATGCCAAGGCGACCGGCGCCATGGTCTGCGTTCACGATGCCAATTGCAAAGTTGTTCCCGAGATGTACGAAGAAGTTTTTTCCGAACGGAACGTGTGCCTGGACTGTATCCGCCGCCGGGGGGAGACGCTGCCGGATCAAAAGACGGAAGTCCCCTCAAGCCCCTGTGACAACCTGCATTTTACCGCCATCAGGGAATCGTACCGTTACGGGGGCAGCTACACGTACCGCTGCTCCCTGGGCTTTATGTTCTGGACCAGCCCCATTTATATCCAAAGCCGTTTTGTGGGCGCCCTGCTGGGTTCCGGTTTTCGTGACGATTCCGGTACGGAAATATGCCACGCTGACGGTGAGCCGGTAACCGAGCCTGCCTTTCTTGAGAAGATAGGCCAGTACCCCTATGCAAAACCGGAAAAGATCCGAGCCCTGGCGGAACTGCTGCTTATCTGCGCGGAATCGCTGTCCTCCGGAAACGAACGTTACTACGAGACCATCAAACGCCGGGCCCAGCAGCAGGCCCGGCTTATGGCCAGTATCCACGAACTGGAACTGAAGTACCCGCAGGGGACCGATTTCCCCGGCTATCCCATGGACAAGGAACGGCAGCTCCTTACGGCCCTGCGCCGGGGGGATCCCGAATCGGGAAAGGCCATCCTTAACGATATATTAGCGGCGCTGCTTTTTTCCAATCCGGGAGAGTACAAGTACATCCAGTTCCGGGCCATAGAAATTGTAGTACTCCTGTCCCGGACGGGTACAGGCGGGTTCGGATCCGGCCTTGATCAGAATCAGATGGAAGCGAACAACGAAAATATTAACCGCATCGAAGACGCAAAATCAATAGAAGAACTGACAGATGTACTGAATGTGATGGTAGAACAAATGGCGGAGCAGATCTTCTCGTTCCAGGGTGTTCGGCATGCCGCGGCCCTGCGCAAAGTTGAACGGTACCTGCAGGAAAATTACCACCGGAAGATAACCCTGAAAGAAGTAGCGGACATGTCCGGCCTGTCCGCGCCGTACTTTAGTACCATTTTCAAAGAGGAGATGGGGGAAAATTTTTCCAGCTACCTTAACCAGTTGCGCGTAGAGGCGGCAAGCCGCCTGCTGCGGGAGACGAATCAGTCCCTTAGCGAAATAGCCGGGGCCTGCGGTTTTGAGGATCAGAGCTGGTTTTCCAAAATATTCAAAAGCTACACGGGCCTGAGCCCCGGCAAATACCGGGGGCAGAACGGTGGCGTCAAGGAAATTTCCGAACGCAATTTTTCTACCCACTTCCGCGGCATTGCCAAAAAAAACGACCCCCCCTCCTCAAAGTTCAAATTTGGCCCGCAGGATTAGCGGCGCCTTTCCCGCCCCCTTTTCGGCCGCTATTGAAAAAATCGGCAGGAAACCCTATGGTTAGGCTGGGGGTATCATGGGTACCAACACCAAGTACAAAGACAGCGTTTTCTCCTTCCTCTTCCGCGACCCTGAAGCCCTCCGCGAGCTGTACGCCGCCATCGCGGGCGTCGACCTCCCCGACTCCCTGCCGGTCGTCATCGACACCCTGGAAGGCGTCCTCTACAAGAACATGCTCAACGACATCTCCTTCGAGA
>JAISMQ010000064.1 GCA_031276685.1 Treponema sp.
CGCCGTACTGCTTCAGCCACGCGCCTATCTCTTTGATGCGTTCCGTTTCATTCGGGGCGAAGCGGCCGTCCGCCATGGCCCCGATGCTTAACAAAAAGTTGCCGTCCCCGCACACGCACTGGATAAGATAGCCCAGGACTTCGGCAAAGGGCTTAACCGGGGTATCGGACCAGGCCCATGTCGAGGTAAGCGGCATGCAGGTTTCCCAGGGCCGCCGGGTTCTGTAGGCGCCTATCGTCAATTCCGGCGTGTCGTAATCCCCCGGCAGGCTGGCGCGGTTATTGATAAGTATGCGGGGCTGCAAGCGGCGGACTTCCCGTTCTATCGCCTCCGAATCCCACATCTCGCTGATGAACATCCCGTTGTGGTAACCGGCGTCCCAAAAAAGCAGATCTACCGTTCCGTAATTGGTCATAAGCTCCTTTACGGCTTCGTGCATGTAGCGTATGTATTTTTTGTGCCGGTCCGTTACCGAAAAGGTTTGGCCCGGATTCATGGCGAAATAAGGCGGTTTGTCAATACGGTGTACGGTGGCCGGATCAACGGGTTCGTAATCGGGATGGAAAAAGTCCCGCTGGCTAAAATAAAAACCTATCTTCAGGCCTTCGTTTCTAAAGGCCCCGACCAGTTCTTTAAGATAGTCCCTGCCGAACGGGGACCGGGTAAT
The DNA here is from genome assembly GCA_031276685.1 of Treponema sp. GTDB lineage: Bacteria > Spirochaetota > Spirochaetia > Treponematales > Breznakiellaceae > JAISFT01. The sequence continues at coordinate 668 of JAISMQ010000064.1, forward strand.
TTTATGTTCCGATGTCCGCGTGTCCCACAGATGAAAACCGTCGTGGTGTTTGGTTATGATGACCACATACTTCATCCCGCCGTCCGCCGCGGCCCTGGCCCACTCGCGGGCATCGAAATTCTCCATCGCGAACTGGCGGCTCCAGCCGTCGTACACTTCGTCAGGTATGGGCCCGACGCCTCCGTCCGGCATCTTGTGGGTATGCCGGCTCCACCCAATATCCACCTTGCCCAGCGCGCATATCCCGTGATGAATAAACAGGCCGTACCTGGCGTCGCGGAACCACGCGAGGTCTTCCGGGGACGCGAAGGGATAACGGTTCCAGTCTTCGTCTGAAAAATGCTGATCGATGGACATTGAGGAAATGTCGGCCTCATCCGAACGTAATGAATAACTCATTTTGTTTCTCCTGTTGGCGAGATAGGGGGCGCTTAAAGCCCCCCAAAGACAATATCCGCCTCCCGTTCCGGCGGATCGACTATCAGCCGTTTTAGTTCCCCGGCTTCGTACAAAACCTCTACCGTGGTATCCTGGGGGGCATGGAATTTGAACCACACATCCCAATGCTTCGGCAGTGCGGGAAGGATATAGATTTTATTTTTTTCTCCGAAAATTTCAACCCGGAAGGCCATGAGCTGTAACTGGTTAAGAATGTTGGCGCCGTGGTCGGTATCCGGTACGGCGTCATAGATCGGCCCCCACATCGCGGGAAAACGGCTGCCGGGGTTTTTTAAGGCGCAGTTGTTTTCAAGGATTTCGCCGCACAGATCCCCCATCCCCAGCACGGCCGCCGCGCAGCCAATGGTCTGCCAGCCGGAATAGGAGGGGGCCCCCGGCGCCGTTCCCAGCACATACGGGTGCATACCATCGTTTTCCACAACCGAAACGGCAAAGGTATCCCGCCAGAGGGCGGTTTCGCAGCGATCGGTCCCGCATAAGCGGAAGGGGTATACCGCGTAGAGCTGGGGCGTTTCCACATTCCTGCGGCGCCCGTCATGTTCCTTCGCCGCGTCAAGCACGGTTTTACCGTCCTTGGCCACCAGGGGAAGATCGGGGCTGCGCTCCCGCAGGCCCTCAAAAAAGGCCCGATCCGAAAGGCTGAGGTTCGGCATGTCCAGCAGGCGTCCCAGAACGGCCCGCATGCCGGCCGCCACCGATACGGGATCCCGGGTATCAAAATAGGTTTCCAGGGACTGGAGGGGCGAGAGTACCACCTTCCCGTTTTCCCGCCCCGTAAACCGGGTTTCGATATAGAGAAAAAGCTCCCTGGCATAGGGGATAACTTCTTCCTGCAAAAACGCCTCATCGCCGGTATAGGCATAAAAATCCAACTGTAAAAAAATGAGTTCCAGCCCCGGGGAAATATCTACCGCGCCGCCGTAACGGTTAAGGGCATAGCCATCGGGCAGGGAAGAGCGGAGGCTTGCTTCCCCATAAACCCCCTCGGACTGCAGGCCGCAGGAAAGGGTCATCTCGGTGTTGTGCTGGCCCGAGGCCCGGTAATATACCTTGGCCCGGACCCGGTTCAGTTCCCAGAAGGATCGGAAATACCGGAACAGTACCCGCAAGGCATCGTATTCCCCCCGGGCGAGCAGGGAATAATAGGGGAGACGCAGATTCTGCCAAAGGTGGTCAATGGTCCAGGACCGTTCGTCAGGATTGATCTCCAAATCGGGGTCCCCCGCGGGGGGCATGGTAAAGGTTTTGCTAAAAGTCTGAATATCCAGATGTCTGCCGCCTCCCGGCATCAGATTAAAGAGCTGGCCGTTGTAAAACATGGGGAAGGCGCCCCGGGCGCTGCAGGCGGTCATAAATTTGGTCAGCACATAGGCCGCAGTAACCGCGGAGGGGAAGGAATTACACCCGCCTGTCTTTTCTGCGGCCTCCCGTATCTCCGCGGTAATTTCGGGGTCCCGTTTCCGATCCCCCCGGACAAAAATAAAACTACGCGCCCAGTAGGCCTTCCACCATGCCGCCGTACGGGCCTTGATCGCCCCAAAGGAAGGCAGCTCCCGGCGCATACTGTCAAGTTCGCCTTTCCATGCCTCTACGGAACCGGCCTGGGCGCTGTGGGTAACCAGTACCGTCTCGAAACGGGAAACCGCTTCAAGGCAGAGGCAGTTACTTTCCAGCCGCGCCCCCGCCATGGTTAGCACACCGCCGAATATGCGGCCCCGCAGCCGGTCAGGAATCGCCGGCAGATGATCACCCAGGGCCTGGGCGCGGGCCAGATATTCTATACAGTTCCGGCCATTGGCATGGTACACGTAGATACCGTTTCCCGCATGCTCAACATGATCGGGGCTTTCCTGTATACCCGACTTGCGGGCGGGACTGCCATAGGGAAAATTTTCCGCGCAACGCCACGTGATATATTCGGCCTGCACGGCGGAGGGCTGTTCAAAGGAGCCGGCTACAGCGACGGAGGGGGAATCGCTGTCCACCAGCAGTTCCAGCCGGTTGTTTCCGGAGGAAAAACGGACAAGCCCCTCCTCCAAAACAAGTTCCTGCCTGAAACCGGCATCCCGGATAAAAGCCGGGCAGCGAACCCGTACCATGCCGAGCTTCACGGTCCGGTCAAGTTCGGTAAGGGCATCGGTACGGGCGATATAAAAATGCAGGGTACCGTCCCCGGTCATCCAGAGGCTGATGCCCACTTCGCCGTTACCCAAAGGCATGGCGCTCCGGTCGCTCAGCGCCGGCCCGGTATAAACCACATGATAATTGGCAATCGTATCAAACATACCGCGGATCCCTCAGCCCCGGGTCACCGGCTCTGCCCGGATCCGTTTGCGCGGGCTGTAGCTGACCGGCATACCTGCACTACCGTATCCAGAATATGCCAATCCGTTCCATCGGGAAGCGTTATATCGTAGCCGTCGCCGGTTTTGGTTACCGCCGCGGCGCTTGTTGAACCGTCATAATTCAAAACAAGCGCGCCGCTTTCCAATTCGCTGCCGTCGGCGGCAGGGCCGATATGCAGAGTCCGGCTTCCGGCGGGGGGCTTCATAACGTGAAGGTAAATAATACTGCCGTCGGGGGATTCGGTGCTTACCCCCCAGGCCATGTTGTTCAGCCAGCTTTTTTCCGGCGTAACGTAGGCCTTGCCGGGCACCGTGCCTTTTATCGACGCGGCTACAGGCGCCAGGTATGTTTTGTTCAGATACGTTAAGTCCTCTTTGAGGCTGCCTTCCCAAATATTGCCGTGATCCGGGAAGCAGCCGGCGGCAAAGGCAAGTCCCCCCGACACGGATATTGAAGACTGAAGAACAAGGTACCGGAACAGTTCTTCCCGGCTGTGGGGCAGCGGGATGCCCGGATCAACTTTGGTGGCAATCCATTCGGCAGGGCCAATAATCATCGCCGGCTGCTGCGCGGTAACGGGCCAGGTAGCGGCATCGGAATTACTTACATCAGGATTAACGCTGCGGAATCCCAGGTTTCTGGTTATATCCCCGTCCAGTTCCCATGCCCCGTAATCGGCGGAAGTGAATTCGGCCAATATATCGGCGCTACGGTGGTCGCCTATATTTGCAACCAGAATCAAACCGGGATCGTAGGCAAGAAGGGTTTCCCTAAAGCGTCCGTGATCTATCATCGGATGGTTTTTCCCACTGTGCAGATACAGGCCGTCGAACCACAGCCCTTTGATGGTTCCGGCATAACGCCGGCACAGTTCGTCGTACAGTTCGTTTTGAAACTGGTTCCAGCGGGAATGATCCCCGTTGGCGTTGCCGCCGCAGTCGTTCCAGCCCGTCAGTTCCTGGTCTTCAGCCGTAAAGTCATGCCCGTCTACCGGGTGGCAGTAAAGGTGCAGATCAACGCCGCAGCGCGACAGTTCTGCCGCCATGTCCGCAATAAGGTCCCGTTCCGAATAGGACTTGAAACCCGGAGAAACCCTGCGGTCATCGCGCCAGCGTTTGTTCACCGCGCTGGGGTAGAGGGTAACGGCGTTGAAATGCCAGACGGTAAAAATAACATAATCGGCGCCAAAATCCCGCATGTCCTGGGCGAACTGCGCGGCGTCAAACCTGCCGGCAAGGGCGTCAATATCATCGACCGCGGAGCCTGACCTGTCTACGGTAAAACGGGGCACATAGTGGACGAAAAAACCAAACTTGTTTTCCAGATACGCCTGTTTCGCCGCCGCAACATCGGCGGGCCGTACATTGACCGCCGGCCCCTGGTAAACGGCAGAAAGGGGCAGCCCCATGACCACGTTTTCCGCCTTACCAGTAGCGGTTTCGGTGATCCGCGCCGATACCTCCACCGTTATATCCGGCTGCCCGGCCGCGGGGCGGCGCAGTATGGTACCGTTACTATCGATGTACCCTTCCGGGCGCGAAGACATAATTGTAAGCGAGCAGCCCTCCGGCAAAGACGGCCAGGCGGCATGGGTATCCCCGCGAAGCGGCTTGTACAGGATCACTGTATGGCGGAGCGGATGATTGTCAGACAGAAACGGCATGAATGCCTCCTTGCAAAATAAGCCTCCCGGTAACCGGAGAGGCTTGGCGCAGCAGAACGAACGGGGATTTTCCCAAAACCCCGCCGAGTTTTGGGAAAAAAACTACCTTTTGCTCTGGTTGTAAGCGGTCTGCATGTGGCTAATGTACTCGGAATAGCCCAGCCGTTCAAGGTTCTGCTTGTAGGCGTTCCAGTCCGATGTCAGATTTTTTTTGCCGGTAATGAATTCCACAAAGGAGGAATTGATAAAATCGGTCAGCGGCACCCCGAGCTGGCTCATTCTGGCCGCGGTATCCTCGCCGTAGGACAGGGGAGGAACGATCTGCACATTCGCCGCATAGGGAACCAGCTTGAGGGTTTCCTGGTACAGGCGGGCTTCGTAGTTGGACGGATCGGCAATATCGCCTGTCACCTGGAATAAACCCTTCCAGTTATCTTCTAGCAGGCGGAACGCGCTGCCCAATTTATCGTTGTTGGTTGTGTCAACGGTTTCACGAAAG
>JAISMQ010000042.1 GCA_031276685.1 Treponema sp.
GATGGCGGTGTGGACGGATACTACGGGCACCCTGCTGCTGGCGGCGTCCCAGGTATCCATTTCCACGAACAACTACGTCTACGGCTACCGGGAGCTGGATATTAGCGGGGGCCTGCCGGAAACCGTGACCATGTCCGAACCCGGCCTTAAAACCCCCTCCACGGGGGACGATAACAAGCGCTACAAGGACACCATCGAGCCCAAGCCTGTCAACGCCATCTTCCAGGCCCCCGCTTACATAGATTCGGAGAAAACCCTCTTCGCGTCGGTCCAGGGGAGGGGGGTGGCGAAGGACAACACCGACGGGGGCCTCTGGTCGTACCGGGCCAGGGGCGGCGTCCGGCAGTGGAACGCGGAAGAGTAAGCGTCCGGCGGCCCGGCGGAAAACGCGCCGGGTAAGGGCGTGGACGATCTGTTTAACGCCGGCACTGCCCAGGCGGAAGGCCCCCTGGCGGACCGGCTGCGGCCCCGGACCCTTGAAGACATTGTCGGGCAGGATCACATTGTCGGCCCGGGGCGGCTCCTGCGCCGGGCGATACAGGCGGACCGTCTTTCCTCGCTTATCTTTTACGGGCCCCCCGGCACGGGGAAAACCAGCCTGGCCCGCGTTATCGCCAACACCACCAGGGCGTCTTTTGAAAGCCTGAACGCGGTGCTGGCGGGGATCAAGGACATACGGGAGGCTATCGACCGGGCCGACGAGCGGCGGCGGCTCTACGGCAAGAGGACCATCCTCTTTGTCGACGAGGTCCACCGCTGGAACAAGGCCCAGCAGGACGCCCTGCTCCCCTGGGTGGAGAACGGCACGGTGATCCTGGTCGGGGCCACCACGGAAAACCCCTTTTTCGAGGTGAACCGGGCCCTGGTAAGCCGCAGCCGCGTGTTCCAGCTAAAACCCCTGGGCAGCGCGGACCTTGAGGAAACCGCCCGCCGCTGCCTGGCCGACCGGGAACGGGGCTACGGGCGCTGGAAGGTGGACTTCGAGGCGGGCGCGCTGGAACACCTGGTGGAAGTTGCCGGGGGGGACGCCCGGAGCCTCCTCAACGCGCTGGAGCTGGCGGTGGAAACCAGCCGGGGCTGGCCCCCGCCGGAAGGGGCGGAGATCCGCGTTTCCCTGGAGGCGGCGGAGGAGAGCATACAGCGCCGCGCCCTGCTCTACGACCGGGACGGGGACTACCACTTTGACACCATCAGCGCCTTTATCAAAAGCGTCCGCGGCAGCGACCCGGACGGGGCCCTGTACTGGCTTGCCAAGATGATCCGCGCCGGGGAGGATCCGGGCTTTATCTTCCGCCGCATGATCATCCTGGCGGGGGAGGACGTGGGCATGGCGGACCCCGGCGCCATCGGCGTGGTCATGGCCTGCGCCCAGGCCTTCGACCGCATCGGTTTTCCCGAGGGGAACTTCCCCCTGGCGGAAGCCTGCCTGTACCTTGCCACCGCCCCCAAGTCCAATTCCGCCCTTAACTTCTTCGACGTGATGAAGGAAGTCGAAAAAGAGGACGCCGAAGTGCCCAACCACCTGCGGGACGCCAGCCGGGACGGCGAAAGCTTCGGCCACGGGGAGGGTTATATCTACCCCCACGCCTACCGGGACCACTGGGCGGCCCAGCAGTACCTGCCATCGAGCCTTGTGGGAAAGCTGTTCTACATGCCCGGCCGCACGGGTTACGAGGGGAAGATCCGCGAGGAAGTCCTGCGAAAGCGGGAGCTTCAGGCCGCCATCGTCCTGGGCGACGCCGAACGGCCGGGGGACGGCGAGGTCCTCACCTGGTCCGCCGCCTCCAAAGGCCGGGAAGGCTGGTTCAAGCGCCTGGAATCGGGGCGCGGCGGCCTTTTGCTGGCGGACCGGGACCGTATCCTGGGGGCAGCCAAAATAAGCCGCCACGACCGGATCCTTATCGCCCGGGGGGACGACGGGCTCCTGCTCTGGGAAAGCCTGCGCCGCTGCCCGGAGGGGCTCTGCGCCTGCCTTGTGGGGACCGAAAGCGCCCGGGAAACCCTGATCCGCTACGCCGCAACCCTGGACGAAGAAGAACAGCCCCGGATCGCCGTGTTCCCGGATCAGGGGCTTCCCGCGCCGGAAGACGCGGAACAGCGCTTCGGCTGCGCGGTTTTCGACCGCGTCTTTGCCCGCGAACCCTGGCGGCGGCCGGGCCGGGACGCGGGGGGCCTGTTCAGGGAATTTGCCGAAGGCGCCTTCCGGCTCCTCGCGGGCGGGGGGGCCGTCGTCGCGCTGCAATCCCCGCCGCGCCTGGGGGAGCGGATCTCCCGCTTTATCGCGGACGGGGGGCTTGCGGAGAAGCTGCGGCAGGCGGAGGACGCCTTTTTTAGCGGGGACGACGCCCTGTTCTGGGACGCCGCCGCCCCGGAGGCGGCCTTTGCGGGGGCGGGCTTCGAGGTTAGATCCGAAATCATCGGGCAAAGCGAGGAGCGGCTTCTCGGGGCGGCGGATCTGGACCTGTGGTTCGACAGCGCGCATTCCCGCTGGGGCGCCTTTATCCGGGACAGGCTGGGGGACGCCGACTTCCGGCTTGTCGAAACCGCGATACGGGAGCTTGCCCGGCAGGGGCCGCTAAGCTGGAGATGGAAAAGCCTCCTCCTTACGGCCCGCAAGCCTTAGCACGCTACAAAATGTTTAAGAATTCTGCCGCAAAGGCGGCGAAGGAACGCGAATCGGGGTTGCGATGAAATTCAGCGAAGTGGAAAACGCCGCCGGGCTTGAAGCCCTGCTCGCCCTTATCCGGGAGATCTGGCCGGAGGTCTTTGTGCCGATCATCGGCAAGGACCAGGTGGACTACATGCTTGCCCACTACCAGGGGGAAAGCGCCATCAGCGCCGATATGGAACGGGGGATCCGCTATTTTTTGATCGAGCGGGACGGCGGCTACATCGGCTATTTCGCCTACGCGGTCGAACAGGACAGGCTGTTTATCAGCAAAGTGTACCTGCGAAAAGCCTGGCGCGGCCTGGGGCTGTCCTCGCCCATATTCCGCCACTTTGAGGAGCTGGCCCGGCAAAACCGCAAGGACAAACTGTTCCTGCACGTCAACCGCCGCAACACGAGGGCGGTGGAGGTGTACCTGCACCGGGGTTTTACGATTGTGAAAACCGTTGACGAAGCCCTGGGCGGGTTTTACCTTAACGACTACTGGATGGAGAAAAAACTCTAAGCCCCGGAACGGGCGTCCGGCTTCTTCTGGACCAGGTGCCAGGCGAAGCCAAGGATCTCGTCCCTGGCGTAGATCACGTTCAGGGCCCCCCCGGCGCCGGTCTTGGCCGTGGCGGGATCGAAGGCGACGCCCCGCCGTTCCAGGCAGGCCCGCGCCCGGGCGACGGTGTTGGTGGCGATGGCGATGTGCCCCTTGGCCCCGGCCGCGCCGGGAAGCTTCATCAGTTCAAAGCTGTCCCCGGCAAAGATCGAACTGTTCCCCTCGTTCGCGGTAAACCCGAAAAGGCCGCCGAACAGGGCCGCCGCCTCCCGCGCCGCCTCCCCGGAACCGGCGTTGATCCCGACATGGGCAAGGGCGAAACCGAGCATCGCGAAGACCGCTTCACGGGAAAGGGCGCGGATCCGGTCGAAGTCCCCGGCGCCGATCAGCTCCGGGCTTGCCATCCAGGTGCCGCCGCAGGCGAGGACCCGGTCGCAGGCTATGTAGGCCCCGATATTTCCGGGGTTGATCCCCCCCGTGGGGATGAATTTAAGGCCGCCATAGGGGGCCGCCACGGCCCGGATGTAGCCGATACCGCCGGACTGTTCGGCGGGGAAAAACTTGACAACTTCCAGCCCCGCCTCCATCGCCCGCTCAAAGTCCGAAGGGGTGGAACAGCCGGGGGTGACGGGGATCCCGCGTTCAAGGCAGTAATCCACGGTTTTGGGGTTGTAACCGGGGCTGACGATGAATTTGGCCCCCGCCTTGACGGCCCGGTCCGCCTGTTCGGCGCTGTGGACGGTCCCCGCGCCGACCAGACATTCGGGCGCTTCGGCGCTGATCCGGCGGATCGCCTCCTCCCCCTGGGCGGTACGGAAGGTCACTTCCGCGCAGGGGATACCCCCGGCGGCAAGGGCCTTCGCCAGCGGGACCGCCCCGGCGGGATCGTCAATCTTGATAACCGGGATGATCCCGATGTT
>JAISMQ010000158.1 GCA_031276685.1 Treponema sp.
AAGGGGCGGCCCCCCGGAAACCCGTTCCCGTAGCGGTGAAAATTGCTGTGCAGTTCGTCCTGAAAATTCTGCGCGGCGTCGAAGATCTCGTCGAAGATCGACCCTAAATCCATGTAACCCTTGCCTTTCATAAAAGGCTCCTTCGCGCCCCGCCTGTGGAAGCCCGCCCGCAGCTAAGGCGCCGTGTGATAACCGGCCATACGGCCCGGTTCTTCGGGCCCCCTAAGGGCGGCCCATAAATAGTATACCCGCTTGCTTCCGGTTTATCAATTCAAAATTTTGACCGTAAAGGATACCCCCGGCCGGCGGCGGAAAAAATAGACGGGGAGGGCCAGGAGGAACATGCCGGCCAGCCCTGCCAGCGCCTCCGCGCCTTCCGGCCCCCCGCCGGGGGCGAACCGCAGCGCCAGGGCGTAGCCAAGGGCAAAGCCCGCCAGGGGGGGCAGCAAAGCGCCCAGGCTCTGGGAAACCAGCCCTTCCCGGCGCAGGCCCACCAACTGCCCCGGCCTAAGTTCCGCCCCCGTGGGGTTCTTCGCCCCCAGCAGCGCGGGCCCCCCGGCACAGGCCGCCTGGTTACAAGCAGCTTGGTTACAAGCAGCTTGGCTGCCGGGTACCTGGGCCCCACAGCCCGAGGGGGCGGCGCCTTCCGGCCGGACCAGGACCGTATCCCCCGCCGCCCTTACCACGCGGCCCTTCATACCGCCGCCTGTCCAGCCTGATCGTCCTGTTCTGTCTGAATGTCCTGCTCGGGGTCGTCCGGTTCCGGCCCGCCGGATTCCTGCGGCGCTTCCCCCGCGGCTGTTTTTCCCGGATTCTGCCGGGGCATTTCGGGCAGTTCCATGCGGATCCGCTCGATGGACAGCGCCCGGCCCCTGGAATCAAGCTCGATAAAGACCCCCTGCAGTTCGGGCCGCGCCCAGGCCTCCCTGGTCCAGTCGGGGATCCCGCTCAGGTATTCCTTGATTCGGGATTCCGTGTTCACGCCCCCCACCGATTCCGCGCTGCCCGTGCGCCCGGCGTCGCAGATAACCGCCGTCCCGCCGGGGAGTACGGTTTCGTCCGCAGTCTGGACCCTGGTATGGGAGCCGATAAGCGCCGAACAGCGGCCGTCCGCCGCGGCAAAAAGGGCCTTTTTTTCCGCCGTGGCCTCCGCGTGAAAATCGACAATAACACAGGGGGTTTCCTGGCCCAGCCGCTCCAGCAGGCTGGGAAGCGCCGCATAGGGGCTGTTCCCGTGGATCTTGGCAAAGCCGCTCTGCCCCAGCAGCACCGCTACCGCCACCTTTTCGCCGCCCGCCTTGTAGATCCGGCTTCCAAAGCCGGGGGCTTCCGCGTTCAGGTTTTCCGGCCGCAGCACATAGGGAATCTTCGCCAGGTTTTCGGTCAGGTCCTTTTTGTAGAAGCAACATTCCCCGGTAGTCAGCACGTCGGCCCCCAGCTTGCGCAGGTAGGCGGCGTGGTTCCGCCCCAGGCCGTTCCCGCCGGTAGCGCCGTCGGCGCAGGCGATAAGGAAATCGAACGGCTTGCGCCGCCGCAGCTCCGGCAGCCCTTTTTTGAAGGCGTATACCCCCGTCTTGCCTACAATTTCCGCCACGTAAAGAATTTTCATAGACCGATGGTCCGGTATGCCTGTCCCGGAATCCTTGGCTGGCGGCCCAGGCCGCCGAGAATCCGCTCGAATTCGGCCGCCGCCCGGTAATCCCCAAGCTCGCGGCAGGTATCCCGCAGGTTGTACACCGCGTCGTAGTACATAGGGGTAATGCTGATAGCTTCCTCAAAACAGTGGCGGGCGTCTTCAAAATTGCCCATCGAAAAGTAGAGAACCCCCAGGTTGTTCCAGGTTTTCGGGGCGCAGTCGTCCCGCACCAGGGCGGAATGGTAGCAGTTTTCGGCCTCGTCAAACTGCTCAAGGTCGTAGTAGATAAGCCCCAGGGAAAACCACGCTTCCGCCAGACCGTCGTCAATAACAACCGCACGGCCAAAGCTGTCCAAAGCCTCGTCGTAGCTCCCGACCCGCTGCTGGGCTATCCCCAGATTCAGCCAGAGCAGAGGGTTTTCCGGCTCCAGCGCCAGGGCCTTTTGAAACAGGGGGATAGCGTCATTCGGGCGGTTCGCCTCGGTTAAGGCTATACCCGAATGATTAAGGTACGCTGCATTTTCCATAAGGCCCCTCCTCGCATATCAAGTATAGTCCAAAAACCGGGAAACAACCAGACGCATCGTCCAAATATTGGCCCGGCGCCGTGGTATTGCGCCGGCCCTCCGGGGCTTCATACTGCCGCAATTTTATCGTATAGTCTTAATTGGGGCTGCCGGAAGCCCGGAATAGACAAGCAAAGAAGCGAAAGTGAAAGACTTAACCGAATATACCGAAAGCACGTCCGAATACGAAGTTTTTTCCTTCCTGTACGACCGCGTTGTAAGCCGGGAGATACGGACTTTTTCCGCCCTGGCGGCCTTTGCGGAGCCGGTTTTGCGGAATCAGCGGGTACACCCGGTACTTATGCGGGTTTTTGAGCTTATCAAGAAGCTTAACTGGGGTTTTTTCGCCAACATCACCCCCGCCACCCACAAAAAACTCTGGAAAGAGCTGGTTATCCCCGACAAAAACTTTCCCGAAGCCGGGGACCTTAAGCGGACCCTCCAGATCTCCAACCTGTACATCTCGATGCTGGACATTCACGGCTACACCAAATTCTGCCAGGAGTCCCGGACCAACCTGTCCCGGCTCCACACCCTGGACCGGGTTATCAACCACGAGATTCAGAAAATCGCCGGCCAGTGCCAGTCGGTAAGCCGCCGGGAACGGGGGGACGAGATCGTGGTTATCTCCGCCGGGGCCACCGACGCCCTTACCGTCACGCTGGGCATCATCGACTACTTTGCCAAAACCAGCGTGGTGGACGATCCCGCCATATCCAACAAGCGCGTGGGGGACGAGGCGAACAACCTCCCGGTCTTCAAAATTTCCGCGGGCATTACCGGGGGAAACACCACGAGCCCCCTCATCTTTACCGAACAGGGGGAGCTGTCCGGCTTCCTGCTCAACTCGGGCGCCCGGCTCCAGACCAGGGCCAACGAGCTTTCCCCCCGGGAATCGCGGGTTATGGTGAGCAAGCAGGTGCAGATGAACTACCTAAAGGAAAACCAGGCCGAAAAGAGCTACCTTTACAAAAACAACCGGGTGTACTTTTTTGATACCGGCCAGATTGAGTTTAAGGGGGTCATGCTTCCCACCTGCGAGGCGGTTTTTGCCCCGCAGGACCGCTACAAGGAAAAAATATCGGAACCCCTTCAAAAGCTCTTCGCCTCCATCCGGGACAACCTGTGGGAGCAGCGGATCTTTACGGATCTGATGGACCTGCTGATCAAAACATCCCAGGTTATGCCCAAATTCAACGTGGTCCCCCCCCAGCCCGTGCGGGGCATGCAGACCCTGGTCAACGGGTCCATGGAACAGCTCTGCCGCGCCGCCCTTAAATTCTACCTGATGGACGAGGATTACCACGGCGCCGTGGAGATCCTGCGGGACCTTATCGGCCTGGTCGAGTGCATCCCCCAGTACGACCGGCTGATTATCGATTACCTTAAGGGGGTCGCCGACAAGTACGCCCGCCTGCTTGTGGATTACGAAGCCACGATAGACAAACAGGTGGAGGAGGCGGCGGAGCAGATCTTCCCCGGCAACAACTACCGCACCTGGCAGGCGGCGAAGAACGGCGCCGCCATCTACGAAAAGCTAAAGATCCTGGGGCGCAAAAGCGGGGCGGTTGCCAAGAAAAAAAACCTCTGGTACAGCCTGATCAAGCAGTCCCGCGCCGATCTGGAATTTACGCTGCACTCCGGCAAGAAATAAAGAACCCAGGGCCGTTTTACGCCCGGTACATTCGCCGGCCCGGGGCCGGCCCGCCGAAAAGCGCTTTTTTTTGGAATTTTTCGAGAAAATTTGGAGATTTTTGCTTGACATAGTTTTGGATAATCGGTATATTGACCCATATACAGGGTTTTTCCGGGACATCGGTTCGCGGCGGAAGCCCTGTGGCTTGTTGTGCAAGGGAGATTCCAGGTACATGGACATGTTTGTAACGGCTCAATTGGGGGGGGGGCCCCCGCCCCCCCCCCCCGGGCGGGGTGGTGTGGGGCGCGG
>JAISMQ010000171.1 GCA_031276685.1 Treponema sp.
CCACCGCCGGCGCCAGTTTTACGCCCTTGGAGTGGATCTTCAAAATTTCCTCGCGGCCTTTCAGGTCCGGCCGATCCACCAGAACCTGGCGGTCGAAGCGGCCGGGCCGCAGCAGGGCCGGGTCCAGCACATCGGGCCGGTTCGTGGCGGCCAGAATGATAAGGCCGCTGGTGGCGTCAAAGCCGTCCATCTCCACCAGAAGCTGGTTCAGGGTCTGTTCCCGCTCGTCGTTGCCCCCGGCGATGTTGTTGATCCGGCTTTTGCCGATTGCGTCAAGCTCGTCAATAAAAATAATACAGGGGGCCTTGTCCCGGGCCTGCTTAAACAGATCCCGCACCCTGGCGGCGCCCACCCCCACAAACATCTCCACAAAATCCGCGCCGGACATGCGGAAAAAGGACACCCCCGCCTCCCCCGCTACCGCCCGCGCCAACAGGGTCTTCCCCGTACCGGGGGGGCCAACCAGCAGCACCCCCTTGGGTATCTTGCCGCCGATATCGGTGTACTTTTTGGGATTCTTCAAAAAGTCCACCACCTCCACAAGCTCCTCTTTCGCCTCGTCCACGCCGGCCACGTCGCGGAACCGCGTCGCGATATCCCCTTCCGCAACTATCACCGCGCGGTTCTGCCCCACGGAAAGCACGTTGCCCCCCATGTTGCCAAGCCGCTTCATCACAAAGCGCCAGATAAAGAAAAAGAAGGCGATGGGCAAAACCCAGGAAAAGATGATGTTGAGGATGGCGCTCCCCTCCCGGCGGGGCGTGTAATAGGCCACGTTTTTTTCGTCCATCAGCTTGATAAAATCCGGGTCGTTGATGGGGACCGTGCGGTACACCTGGTCCTGCGCCATGTAGGGGCTGCGGATCGGGGTGCCAAGGGACGGGGTCTGCCGCGTGGAGGTGTAGCCCGTAAAGTAGGAATCGGTCAGCTCGACCCGCTTAATTTCCCCGTTGGCGATCCGGTTCTTGAACTCGGAAAAGTCAATGGTAGGGTTAACCCTGCCAAGAAACACGTAGTTGAAAAGGCTCATCCCCACGATAAGGATAAGGATATACACAATGGTGAACTTCCAGCCCCCGAACGGCTTGAAGTCCGGCATCTTAAAGGGCCACTGGGGCCCGCCGCCTTTTTTATTCTTCTTGTCATTCCGGTTATCGCCGGACATGAAATCACCCATCCGTCCCTCTGGCTTCTGGTATGAAAAATTCCCGGAACGTTCCGTCCCGGTTCATTACAAATATCCGCTTTTTGGGGGGCTTGTTCAAGGGTTTGGCCGGCGCAGCCTGGTGATGCCGCCGCAGGCGGGAAAACACAGGGGGCAAAACGCCTGTGCCGGCCACGCTTGCTTTGCGCCAGTAGGTTGCTCCTCATTTCCTGCGGTTCAGAGGGCGCAAAGCTTCGGTCAAGTGCCCGCCCCAGGCGTTTTGCCCCCCGCTTTTTAACACCCGCTGCAATCCCCAATATATGCGCCGGCCCTGCCCCAGGTAAAAAGTGGCCTGGGTGGAATTTAAACCAACTGCCAAAAAGGTATAAAACTTTCTGAATGCAGGTGGCAGGGACTTAAACCAGGGCCGGCGCAGCCTGGTGATGCCGCCGCAGGCGGGCGATATTGCGGGGGGCGGGGTTATAGGGCACAATCGGGTACTGAGGAACGCCATGAACCTTATCCTGTTTGAAGAACGCGAACTGGGCAGGCCCCTGCCCCGCCGGGACGGGCGTACCGTACACCTGCTCAAGACGCTGCGCAAAAAGACCGGCGATACCTTTGACGCGGGCATCCTGGGGGGGCAGCGGGGGGCGGGGACCATCGAGAAAATCGGCCTGGACGGTTCCCTGGCCTACTCGCTGCGCCTGTTTGAAGACCCGCCAAGGCGGCTTCCTCTGCGGATGGCGGTGGGTTTCCCCCGGCCCATCCAGCTTAGGCGGCTTTTGCGGGACCTTTCCAGCCTGGGGATCGCCGCCGTGGACCTTGTCGGCACGGATCTGGGGGACAAAAACTACCGGAATACCAATCTGTTAAAGGACGGCGGGGCCCGCGCGGCCCTGATAGAAGGGGCGGCACAGAGCCGGGACACCACGATTCCCGATTTGGCGGTCTGGCCCCGGCTGGAAGACTGGCTGGGGGAACGCCCCTGGGAACCGGGGGGGCAGGGGCCCCGGCCCTTGGTCTTTTTGGCGGCGGCGGACAACATACGGCCCGAAGGCTCCCTGGCCCGGCTTAGCGCCATGCGGCGGAAGGTAGTCCTGGCGATAGGGCCGGAACGCGGCTGGTCCGACCGGGAACGGGAGCTTCTGGAAAAGGGCGGCTTTCTGCGGCTCTCCATGGGGGAGCGGGCGCTGCGTACCGAAACCGCCTGCGTGGCTGCGGCGGTGCTGGTTCTGGAAAAAATTGGCGAACTGGGATAGCGCCCCGCCGCGCATCGGGGCGCGGCAAACCTGCAGGGAAGCCCGGTCGAACCGGAGGAGGTCCGTATGATGAATCATGATCAGGTCAAAGAAAAACTCCTCGCCATCGAGGACGCCCCCCTGGAGTTCGCCCTGATCTTTTCCGGCAAGCAGAGCCGGAAGGTAAACGGCCTGTACAAACCGGAAAGCCGGGAGATCATCATCCACAACAGAAATTTTAGCGATGACAACCTCCTCCTCTACACCGCCATTCACGAATACGCCCACCACCTCCACGCCTGCCGCCGGGGGGGCAGCCTTTCGAGCCGGGCCCACAGCACGGAATTCTGGGCGATCTTCCACGGCCTGCTGGATCTGGCGGAAAAAAAGAAGATCTACCGTGACGTGTTCGCCGATTCCCCCGAACTGGTGGAACTGGCGGAGTTTATCAAGAAGAAGTACCTGCTGGAAAACGGCAGCCTGGTAAAAGAGATGGGCAAACACCTGCTGCGCGCCCACGAACTCTGCAGCGCCGCCGGGGCCCGCTTCGAAGACTATGTGGACCGCCTGCTCCGTATCCCCCGCGTGGCGGCGGATATGGCGATTAAGATGTACCAGTACGATCTGGACCCCCAGGTGGGGGCGGACAACATGCGTTTTCTGGCGGGCATACGGAACGAGGACGAGCGGATAAGCGCGGAACAGGCCCTGATCAAGGGGAAAAGCCCCGACACGGTCCGGTCCGGCATACATGGCCGGGGCGAGGAGGAAGACCCCCAGCTTAGGCTTGCCAGGGAAAAGCAGCGCCTGGAACGGACCATCGCCTCGCTAAACCGCCGGCTGGAGGAAGTGAACCGGGAACTGGAAACCCTGGATCGCTAACCGCCGGCGGGACTCAAGATTCCCGGCGCCCGCGCCGATAATTGGCCCACTATGAGTTCCTGTGGTTCAACGCCGGCGCGGCACAGCGGTCCGCGCCTTTCCGTACCTGGTTTTACAAAACGCTGCGCCCGGCTCATAGCGTTCGGCGCATCCCTGCTGATCTTCGCCGCCACAGGCTGGGCGCAAAATGCGGCGGTGTCCACCCTGAGCGTGGACAAAGCCCCGATCCCGGACAGGACCCCGGCGGCCAGGGACACCCGGCTAAGCCCCCGCTTCCCCGCGCTGTACTTTACCACCTACCTTAACTCCATAAGCAGCCAGGCCGATTCCCGCCCCTATTGGGCCCCCGCCGAAGACGAAACCGCAGTTCTGGGGGCCGAAGATCCTTCGATCCTGCTTAACAACGATATTATCGCCTTTTACGGGCACCCCAATTCCAGCAACATGGGTATTCTGGGGCGCCACCCCATTGAAGAACTGGACACCATGCTCAACAAGGTGGCGACGGAGTACGCCGCAGCCAACGGCGGCAGGGGCATCCGCAGGGCCTTTTATATTATCTTTGGCACCGTCTGGCCCGAAGGGGAAATTGGCATTATCAACGACGCGCTGCTGACCAAGTGGATTCAATACGGCCTTGAACACGATATCCTTATCTTTATCGACCACCAGATGGGCCGTTACGACCCGGTCGGTTCCCTTACGCGGATGCTTCCCTGGCTCCGGTACCCTAACGTACACCTGGCCCTGGACCCGGAATGGCGGACCACCAAGCCGATGAAGGAAATTGGCAGTATTACTGCGGACGAGCTGAACCAGGTCCAGCAGGTAATGGAAAATTACATGGTGGAGAACAATATCCCCTGGGAGCGCCTTTTGGTGATCCACCAGTTTAACTGGCGGATGATCATGAACCGCGAGCAGGTAAAAAGCGATTTTGAACGGGTAAGGCTGGTACACTGCGCCGACGGCTTTGGCCCCCCGCGCATCAAGCGGGACAGCTACGCCTACAACGCCCAGGCCCGGAACATGCCGATCAAGGGTTTTAAGCTTTTCTACAACTCCGGCCTCCCCGGCGCCGGCTACGACCAGCCCCTGTTAAGCCCCGCCGATGTCTACGCCCTTAACCCCCGCCCCTACGTTATCATGTACCAGTAGGCCCTTATGCAGAACTATCAGGCAGACGAACACATCCTGCTCCGTTTCGCGGAACCGGACGATGTGCCCCTTATCCTTGAATTCGTCCGCTCCCTGGCGGAATACGAGCGCCTGCTTGATACCGTAAAGGCCACCGAGGAAAGCTTTAGGAAATACATCTTTGAAGAAAAAAAGGCGGAGGTGATCATTGCCGAATACGATGGTACAAGCGCGGGCTTCGCCCTTTTTTTCTGTAATTTTTCTACGTTTGCGGGGAAGCCGGGGATCTACCTGGAGGATCTTTTTGTAAAACCCGCCTACCGGGGCAAAGGCATAGGAAAACTGCTCCTTACCCTTCTCGCAAAAATCGCTGTGGAACGCGGCTACGGCCGCTTTGAATGGGCCTGCCTTGACTGGAACGGGCCTTCGATAAAATTCTACAAGGGCCAGGGCGCCCGGCCCATGGACGACTGGACCATCTACCGGGTAGACGGAACGGCCCTTGCTGAACTGGCAGACAGGTTCCCGGGCTAACTACATTATTTTGAGACCTTCCGGTCGCGTTTAACAATACGATTGTTTTCGTAAATTCTTCATTATCGAGGCTTTCCCAAAACTTCAGTTTTTGGGAAAGCTACCTTGAATTTGTATGAAAAGGCGGGCTTTAGACCGCTTTTTCGGAAGCTTTTCCCAAAACTAACCGAGTTTTGGGAAAAGCTCTATCGTGTCCAGAATTTCCTTTTGCGCCGCTTCTACTTCCTCAATGCGGACAGGCCCCAAATCCTTTACCAGTTGCCGTATCCTGTCCGATTCATCCCCCGGAATATTCGCAAATATCCTTTCGGATGTTTCCGGCCCAACCGTTTTTAGCGCCTTTGCAAGCGTTCCTTGGTCAAGCTTCCCGATAACCCCCCCGATGGAATCGTTATCCAGCGCGTCTACCGCACGTCCAAATTCAACCGAAATGTCCATTACAAACCTCCGCACCTTATTACTGTACCGCTTATTACGGACTTTGTCTTGCATGTCCGGGGGCTATTGCACAAATTTTCCGTATTGGCTATAATACGTTAGCTTTTTCAAAAACGAAAATTATAACCCGGGGGGCATCAAATGGTACGAAAGAGGAACTATAAGGCTATCATAGCATTCCACGCATTATGCTTACGCGATACGTTGTTTTACGTTTTGGTCTCGGTCTTTCCAATAACATTGTTTTTATTCAAGGAACAGTATGTCACATGGTACGTAATCTCGGGATATTTGTACGGTCTTGTTGCGCCAAGCATTGTGGATTTGATCCAACACCCACACAGGGACAGTTTTGTCGGCGTGTCGCTTAAAATGATAAGGATTATACTGGTACTCTCTTCGTTTGTGATGATCTTGTTGAACAAAAGTACCTACCGGGTCAAGTTTGACCTTATAAGCGTAAGCTTCTTTACGGTGCTGTTTGTTTGTGTTTATCACGAGGTGTACCATAATAAAAGAAAGAGAGTTTAGCAGCTTGCTGCGGTGCGCACAAGACTCCAAAAAATCGGTTTTTAACCGTTTTTTGCCCCATCACGGCCAGAATTTCTTTTGCGCCGTTTTTGCTTACGCACCTCTATGTTTCGCAATAATCCCCTCAACATCGGCGACATTGAAGGATATGTCGCCGCACCATTCCCCGTATTCTTTAAAAGTGTAAAGAACACCGAAACCAAGGTGGTCGTTTTTGGCAAAGGCCGTGACATGGGGATTTTTTTCCAGCCGGTAGGCTTCGGTGGCTTCCCAGGCGCTGTCATAAACGCAATGGCTGATGTGGGATTTTTCCCGTTTTTTCAGCCTCCGGCGCTTCGGCAAGCCAGATAATGGTTTCCATGGCGTCAATCTGGCAGAAAAAGAACGGGAAGCGGCATATATCCTTCGCGCGCCAATGTCCGATGAGCTTCCGGGTAACGCCGGTTATTCCGGGGTAGTTGTTTTCCCGCCACGCCTTTACCCTGGTGCGGATTTCGTTCACCAGCGGAATAGGCCGCCAGTCGCCCAGGCCGTTATACTGGTTGCCGCCCTGCCCGGCCACAACATACCCCGCCGACCGGCGGCCCGTTACGCGGTCAAAGCCCTGGGTATTGGGGTTGTAGTTCCAGTGTTCTTTCGGTTCCTCGTAAGGGGCAGTGTGTGACGAATCGGAAAGGCAACATAAACTGCCGTCCCGCCCTTCCAAAGTTCAGGCATACATCAGTTTTCCGTGAGGGGCGGGAACGTCCCGTCCCAAAGACTGGGCGGTTTCAATCCACTCTGATATTGCAACTTCAGCGGCTTGAAGCGCCTCGGCGTATGTTTTTCCATCGGCCATACAGCCGGCAAGTTCAGGAACTTCCGCGATATACGCGTTATCGCTTTCACTCCAATAGATAATGATTTCG
>JAISMQ010000181.1 GCA_031276685.1 Treponema sp.
ATCGACGTGATCGCCGTTAAGCTTCAGAATATCGATCCCCCCGCGGGGGTGCAGGAGGCATTTGACTACGTGAACAAGGCGGAACAGGATATGAACCGCCTGATCAACGAGGGCCAGCAGGTTTACAACGCGGAGATCCCCAGGGCGCGGGGGGAGCGGGAGCGGATCATCCAGGAGGCCCAGGGTTACAAGACCGAGCGGATCAACCGGGCCAACGGGGATATAGCCCGGTTCAACGCGGTGTACGATGAATACCGCCGGGCCCCGGAGGTTACCCGGCAGCGGCTCTACTACGAAATGGTGGAGGAAGTCTTTACGGGGGATGAAACAACGGTGCTTCTGGACCGGAATTTTGACAATTTCCTGCCCCTGCGGGACCTGGGTACGCAGCGCGGCGCGGCGGGGGTGCAGCAATGAAGAAAATAATTGTAACCCTTGCGGTAATTGCGGTGATATTTATAGGTGTGATGGCTGCCGGCCCCTTTTACGTGGTTGACGAGGGGGAGCAGGCGGTAATTGTCCAGATGGGGAAGCTGGTGAACGTGGTAACCGAAGCGGGGCTTCACTTCAAAGTTCCCTTTATTGACGATGTGGTCCGCTACCCCAGGCGGATCATGGCGATGGACGGGGAACAGCGGAGTATGCCCACCAAGGAAACGCAGTACATCTGGGTGGATGTAACCGCCCGCTGGCGCATCTCCGATCCGGCGAAATTCTACGAGTCGATCCAGACCATTGACGCGGCCTACGCGAAACTGTCGGAAGTTGTCGATTCGGAGGTGCGGACCGTGGTGGCGGAAAACTACCTGTGGGAGTCCGTGCGGAATTCCAACATCATCATGGAAAGGTCCGGCGGCCTGGAAGCCCTGGGCCTGGGGGAAAATATCGACCCGGAGCTGATTCAGTCCTCCATCCAGCCGGAGACCAACTACGAGCCCATTGCGAAGGGCCGCCGCCAACTGGCGGAAGAGATGCTGGCCCGGGCCCGGCGCATGGTCCCGGAGTACGGCATTGAGCTGATCGACGTGGTGATCCGGCAGATCCGCTATTCCGACGAGCTTACCCAGAGCGTTTACGCCCGGATGATCAAGGAACGGAACCAGATCGCCCAAGCGTTCAGGTCCGAAGGGGAAGGCAAAAAGGCGGACTGGCAGGGCCGCATGGACCGGGAGCGGCGCTCCATCCTTTCGGAAGCCTACGAAAAGGCGGAGACGGTCCGGGGCGAAGGCGACGCGGAGGCGGCGCGGATCTACGCGGAAGCCTATGGCCGGGACCGGGACTTTTTTGATTTCTGGCGGGCGGTGGAATCCTACCGGGCCACGATGCCGGGTTTCGACAAAACCCTGTCTACGGACATGGAGTATTTTAAGTACCTTTATTCGCCTACCGCGCGCTAGGGGCCTGCCGTACAAGAGGCTGTTGCACGGGGGCCCGCCGGGCGGATCGATGGAGTGGAGCTATGGCCAGAGGGATCTTTCATTTTGAGCTTGACGGCGCACGGCGGCTGGGCTTTGACACGGGGCTGAACGCCCAGGCCTTTGCCCAGGCCAAGCTTGCCCAGTTTATTACCCAGGAAGGGCACATTGTCCTGCCGGACGGCACGGTCAAACCCTGGCAGCCCGGCGGCGTCATTGAGAGCGGGGGGACCATGGTGGTCTGGGGGCCGGATTTTGAGGGCGAACGCCTCGATCTGCTCCTGGCGCCGGGCAGGGAGGACCTGGCCCTGGAGGCCCTGCGCTATTGGCTGGCCGCCCTGCCCCTGGCGCCGCAAGCCGGCCTGTGGCCGGCGGGGGTGTTTGTCGTTACGGGGCCGGCCGGGCCTTACCCTGCGGGGGCCGTCTTTTTCCCGCCGGAACGGCTGCGCTGCCGCTGCGTCCAGGCGGAAACCGGGGAGCGCTGGCTGGATGGCGGGGAATCCCTGGTCCTGCCGGACCTTGCGGGGCAGGCGGCGGCCTCTTTTACCGCCGGGGCCATGATCTACCGGATCTTTGCCAACGCCGCAGGGGCCGGGGCAGTTTCCGGCGGGGCAGTCCCCGGCGTCCTTCCCTTTTCCAGCCGCGACCCGGAACGGCTGCACCAGGATATGAGGGAGGGCGTCTTCCTCCCCCTGGGCCTCGCCGCGCCGGGCCTGGACCCTGCGGTCGCGGAAGCGGCGGACCGGGCCATCGCCGGCCTTAAAAACCAGCCTGCGCCCCGGCCCTCCCCGGCTGAACTGGCGGAACTGCTGGGGCCCCCCGCCGCGCCCGGGGGCCCGCTGCGGGGGCCTGCCTCGTTTTTCCGGGAATTGGATACGCGGGAGCGGGAAAAGCTGCGGGAGGAACGGGACCGCTGCGAAAAGAAGCGGAACTTTACCGTGGGGACCCGGCGTTTTCTGGTACGGAACAACGCGATCATTGGCGGTATCGCCGTGGCGCTGGCCGTCGTAATCCTGTTCGCGGGCAGCATGATCTCCGCCCGCCGGAACCTCCCCACGACCGCGGGCATGGATTCCCGCGAGGTGGTGGAAACCTACTACGGCGCGTTCGGCACGCTGGACCACACGCTGATGGAAGCCTGCGTCATCAACAAGGCCGGTAAGGGGGACATAGACATGATCGCCCGCTATTTTGTGACCAGCCGGGTCCGCCAGGCTTACGAGTTTAGCTCCGTAGCGGTCTCGGCCCAGGACTGGTTCGCCGCCGGGGCCCCGCCCACATCCGCCCAGGTGCTTGGGGTTACCGATTTGGACATCACGCGGCTTGCGGGGGACGAGGACGGCGACGAGCTGCGCTACCGGGCGGAGTACATTATCTGGCTTCCCGGCGGCGGCGATGATTCGGGGGGCATCGTGGCCGTTCCGGGGCCCGCGCCCGAACCCGCGCCTATCCCGGACAGCGGGGCGGCTGCCCTGCCGGACGCCGGATTCGGCGCCCCGGCGGGGGGTTTTTCTGCGGAGGACTTTATCCCCCCCCGCGGCTACCCGCTAGTCGACGAGCTTACCCTTATCCGCCACAAGGGGAATTGGCGTATATCGCGTATTGACCGTAAGGAATCGGCATAGGGCAGGGAATGAACCCGGAGGGGTCTGGGAATCGACCTGGTCCGGGGTTCCAGTTTCCTCGCGGCGGGGGCCTCCCTGCTTATGCCGAAACCTCTTCGGCATGCTGGGTCCAGTACAGTTGGTAGTACAGGCCCTTTTTGCCCATCAGTTCGTCGTGGGTTCCCACCTCGGCAATTTCGCCGTCCTTGATGTACATAATCCGGGAACAGTCGCGGATAGTGGAAAGCCGGTGGGCGATGATAAACGAGGTCCGGCCCTTCATCAGCGTGCGGATCCCCTCCTGGACCAACTGCTCGGTTCCCGTGTCGATGCTGCTGGTGGCTTCGTCCAGGATAAGGATCCGGGGATCGGAGATAAGGGTCCGGCAGAAGGCCAGAAGCTGGCGCTCGCCCTGGGATATGCCGCCCCCCCGCTCGGTAATGGGGGTGTCGTAGCCCTGGGGTAGCTTTTCGATAAAGTTGTCGGCGCCGATAAGCCTGGCAGCCTGCCGTATATCCTCATTGCTGGCGTCCAGCTTGCCGTAGCGGATATTGTCGGCGATGGTTCCGGTAAACAGGTAGCTGTCCTGCAGCATGATCCCCATCTGGCTGCGCAGCGATTTAAGCGTGACCTTCATAATATCCTGCCCGTCAACGCAGACCTGGCCTTCCTCGATGTTGTAAAACCGGGACAGCAGGTTGACGATGGTGGTCTTCCCCGCCCCGGTGGGGCCTACAATGGCGATGCTTTCCCCCGGGCGGCTGTCAAAACTGACGTTGTTCAGCACCTTGCGGGTACCGTCGTAGCTAAAGCTGACGTTTTTGAATTCCACGTGGCCCCGGACAAAGGGGAATTCCACCGCCCCCTCGGCGTCCTTAATTTTTACAGGTTCGGCGATGGTGTCGAATATCCGGTCCAGGTAGGACATGGCGGTAATAAAGGTGTTGTAGATGTTCGCCAGGTTGATGATAGGCTGCCAAAAACGCCAGACGTAGTTCCCCATAGCCAGGAGCATGCCGAAGCTGACCATGGGGTGCATGTAGTACACCCCCACGATGTACACAAATGAAAATACGATCTGGCTTATCGTTTCCGTGGAAACCCAGGTGGTGTTGGAGATGTACTGCGCCCGCATCCATTCCTTGTTGCGTTCGTCGGCAAGGGTCTTCAGGATCCCGCTGTTCCGTTCCTGCCGGTCAAACGCCTGGGTTACCTTTACCCCGTCAATGGCCTCCTGGATGTAGGCGTTAAGGTTGGAGTTCTTGTTGGAAACCCGCTGCCAGGCCCGGCGCTGGATCGGTTTGATGGTCCAGATAAAGGCCGCCAGTATCGGCAGGCCCACAATGGTGACGCTTGCCAGTTGGGGGCTTACCCTGAACATGAAGAAGATGATGAATACGATGTTCAGCACCTCGATGACGAAGTTGATAATACCGTTGGAAAGGGCGTCGGAGACGCTGTTCACATAGGGCACCACCCGGACAAAGATCTTCCCGTGCGGCCGGCTGTCGTAGAAGGAAAAGGGCAGCTTCTGCAGGTGGGTAAACAGGTCGTAGCGGATGTCGTGGACAATGACCGCCCCCGCCCTGGCTACCAGGATGTTTCTAATCGTTCCCAGGGCTATGGCTATGACGATGCTAATGCCAAGGTACAGGGCCATCGTAAGGAGAAGGCCGATGTTCTTGTTGGGGATTGCCTCGTCCATGGCCCGCTGCATAAACAGGGGCCCCGTCAGGCTGGCAAGGTTGGCCAGAATTGACAGGATCAGGGCCATCCCCAGGCCCATTTTGGTCTTGCCCAGGTAGCGCAGGCAGCGGCGGATATTGAAAAGGCTGACTTTCTCGTCCAGGTACTCGTCAACATCGTAACGGTTGCGTTTTGAGGCGGTTTGCTGTTCCCGTATTTTTTTAGCCATTAGTTTGCCCTCCCGCTGGAAAAAGCTGCCTGCGCTGCGTCCCCTTCCGGCGTACCGGATTCCGGAATACCGGATTCCGGAGCATCGGAACCTATGTTGTACTGCAGGCACCAAATATGGTGGTAGAAGCCCCGGTTTGCAAGGAGCTGTTCATGGGTACCCCGTTCCACGATCCTGCCCTGGTCCATGACCAGGATCTGGCTGGCCCCCCGGAACGACGATATCCGCTGGGCTATGATAATTTTGGTACAGGGGAAGTCCAAATTTCTCAACTGGTTTTGAATGTACTGTTCGGTTTCGCTGTCCACTGCGGAGGTGGTGTCGTCCAGCACCAGGATCGCCGGCTTTATCGCCAGGGCCCGGGCCAGCGCGATACGCTGCTTCTGGCCGCCGGAAAGCCCGACCCCCCGTTCCCCCACCAGGGTGGCATAGCCTTCCTCCATTTTGGTAATAAAACTGTGGGCGTCGGCCTGGGCGGCCCGCTTCATAATTTCCGTATCGTCAAGATCCGGCCGGCCGTAGGCGATATTCCCCTTTACCGAATCGGAAAAGAGGAACACGTCCTGCATGGCAAAGCCGATGCAGCGCCTAAGGGAAGACATGGTGTAGGCCTTGATATCCACCCCGTCCAGCAGCACCTGCCCGGTGTCCGGCTCGTAAAAATGCGCCAGAAGGTTGATAAGCGACGTCTTCCCCGACCCCGTGCTTCCCAGGATGCCGATAGTCTCCCCCGGCCCGGCCTTAAAACTGATGTCCCGCAAAATGGCGTTCCCCTGGATGCTCAGGTTCACATCCCGGAACTCAATGCCCCCCTGGGGGCGTCCGGGAAGGTCCACCGCGCCGGGGGCGTCCGAAAAGCCCTTGGGGGCCTCCACTACCTCGCGGATCATCGTGGCGGTGGCGTTGTAGCGTTCAATGTCCGCCAAAATCACCGCCAGCATCCGCAGGGGGTTTGCCAAAGCCCAGCTTAGGGAGGAAAAGGCCAGGTACTGGCCTGCGGTCATACGGCCGCTGATCAGGAAAAGCCCGCCCCCAATCAGGGTGATGATACCCAGAAGGTTGCTCAGCAGTTCCAGCACGGGCTGGTAGCGGGCGGCGATAAGGGCGTTGTTGCAGCTTACATCCCGGAATTCGGCGTTGTGGGCCTCGAATTTTTCAATTTCGTAATCTTCCCGGGCAAAAGCCTTGACCACCCGGTTGCCGTCGATGTTTTCGGTTACCGCCGTCCCCAGGTTGGTCAGCTTTTCGCGCAGCAGCACGAAGCGGGGCCGGATAATCTTCATAAAATGGTTGCTTGCCAGCAGGATAAGGGGGGTAATCGCCGTAAGGCTCAGGGCAAGCTCCCAGTTGACAAACAGAAGGAAGATAAAGGTAAACCCAAACACGACCACCGAATCCACAAAGGCGAAAGAAACCCACGAAACCGTGTGCCGGACCCGGTCAAGGTCCTGGGTTACCCTGGTCATCAGGTTCCCCGTGGGGAATTTGCC
>JAISMQ010000184.1 GCA_031276685.1 Treponema sp.
GGTTTCGCCCAGGCCCAGAACCGTATCGATCATCATATCGTGATCCGATGAAAGGCTGCCGGTGAAGGCGGTGATCCACTCCTGTCTGTCCGCCGAAACCGGCGAGATCCCGGCGGAGCTGCTCCGGTGCAGGGAGCCCTGGTAGATGTCTATCTCGCACTGGGTCAGTTTTTGGAGCTCGTCCGCGAATTCCTGCGACTGGATGCTGTATTCGATAAAGCCGTAGCCCGCCAGGTTCCCGTTTTCAAGAACCGGAATCGCGGAAATAAGCTCCAGGCTGTTGTCCAGGGAGTACATCCGCGTAACGCAGTCTTTGTCGTTGGTGTAGGAAACGATGGTCCTGACGTAGCGGGCCCCTTCCGAACCCCCGCTGTTGATGAGGAGGTACCCGTCCCGGTCCGCCAGGGCAATGCCGTCCGCATCCAGGGCCCCGGCAAGCGCGTCAAACTGGGCCTGGAACGGCGAAGGGTCCGCGCCGCCGTCAAGCTTTGTGATGATCCCCCCGTCCCCGGCAAACAGGGCAAACCACCGGGCCTTTTTTTCCAGCAGTTCTATTTGCTCTTCGATAAGGCGGTACACCAGGTTGTCTTTGCGGTTAATACCGTCTTTGAAAGAATCGGCGGACGTGGAGGAGGTAAGAACGTTAATCGTAAGCATAAGAACGATTCCGAACAGGACAAGGCAGATAAAAATTGGCGCCAGCAGTTTGATGCCGATGGAATACATTCTCGCGTTCATGTTGCTCCCCGCAGGCCAGTCTAGCACGGGGGCCGCGGTACCAGCAAGGCGGCGCATATACTGCGGTGATAGTGCCGCAGGCGGTTTGGTTGATATTCTTGCCGAGCCGGGGTAGTATGCGAACGGACGCGCCGGAAAGGGGGCCCCTGTGTTAAAGCTAAAGGTTATAGCCTGCGATGTTTTGAAGCGCGAAATCGCCTATCTGGGCAGCCGTTCCGCCTGCATCGTGGACGTAACGTACCTGCCCCAGGGCCTCCACGCCACCCCGGATATTCTGCGGGAAAAGCTGAACGAGCAGATTGAGCTGGCCAACCGGGGCTTCCCCTACAACCACTACGGCTTGGCGCCGTCTTACGATTACATCCTGCTGGCCTACGGGCTCTGCGATAACAGCGTTGTGGGCCTTGCCAGCGAAAAAGTCCCCCTGGTAATACCCCGCGCCCACGATTGTATTACCCTGCTTCTGGGATCGCGCAAACGCTACGGGGAGATGTTTTACGGCCATCCGGGAATTTACTGGTACTCCAGGGGCTGGATCGAATGTTCGGTACAGCCGGGGGAGGAACGGTACACCCGCACCTACGCGGCCTATGTGGACCAGTACGGCGAGGACAATGCCGAATACCTTATGGAAATGGAACAGGGCTGGTTTAAGTCCTACAACCGGGCGGTTTTTATTAACTGGAAGGAACTGGGGAACGATAATTACTACCGCGGCTACACCAAAGCCTGCGCCGAATATCTGCGCTGGGACTACGAAGAAGTGGAGGGGGATCCGTCCCTGCTGGAAAAGATGCTGAACGGCGTTTTTGACGAGGACGAGGTACTGGTCGTGCCGGAGCAAAAAACCATCAGCCCCGGCTATACCGAAGGAATTTTAAGCTACACCTGAGCGGGGGCCGTTGGCTGTCCCTCCTGTCCCATAAGCCTTGTAAAAGTCCTTACAGTCGCCGGGGCTACGGAATGCCTGGACAAAGGCGGGATGCCGGGGCAGGGCCGAATCCGGCGCCGTCCGGGGGCTTGACATGGACGCTGGATCCCTTTACGGTACTCTTGACAGTTGAGATTCCAGAAAAAAAGGGCGTTTCAAACAGCCCTTTTTTTATTGTTGGGAGGCACAAAAGTGGCAACCGATATGTCCGATGCGATCCGCCAGATCAGCCAGGATCGGGGAATATCAGAGGAACTTATCCTCAAAACCATAGAAGATACCCTCGTAGCCGCCTATAAGCGCCGTTTTGGCAGCGCCGATAACGCGATAGTCCGTTTTAGCGATGACAACCGGGAAGTGTCGATCTACGCCCAAAAGCAGATAGTTGACGGCGTATACGACCCGGCTTCGGAGATAGATATTGAGGAAGCCCGGGAACTGAATCCGGACGCGGAGGTGGGGGACGAGATCCTTATCGAAGTGGACCCCAAGGATTTTGACCGGGGGGCGGTGCAAAGCGCCAAGCAGACCGCCCACCAGTCCATCCGGGAAATACAGAAAGACACCCTCTATTCGGAATTCCGGGACAAGGTGGGGGAGATCATCATCGGCTATTACCAGCGGGAGCGGAATGGTACTATCTATGTGGATCTGGGCAAGATCGAGGGCATTCTGCCCAGGAAGTTTCAGTCCCCAAGGGAGACCTACCACGTCAACGACCGCATCAAGGCCCTGATTACGGAGGTGAACAAGACCGCGTCCGGCTTCCAGGTGGTTCTGTCCCGGACCCACACGGATTTTGTCCGGGCCATTTTCGAGCTTGAGGTGCCGGAGGTTTACGACAAGACCGTGGAGATCCACAAGATCGTCCGGGAGCCCGGCTACCGTACCAAGCTGGCGGTCTATTCCAACCGGGAGGATGTGGACCCCGTGGGGGCCTGCGTCGGGCTCAAGGGGGTGCGGATCCAGGCGGTTATCCGGGAGCTGGAGGGGGAGAAGATCGATATTCTTAAATACGATCCGGATCCCCGGCGTTTTATCAAGAACGCCCTGTCCCCTGCGGAGGTGCGGGACGTGATCGTTCTGGACGAGGGGAAGCACCAGGCCCTGGCGGTGGTTAACGATTCCCAGCTTTCCCTGGCTATCGGCAAACAGGGGCTCAATGTCCGGCTTGCCAACCGGCTGGTGGACTGGAACATCGATGTTAAAACCGACGCCCAGTTTGCGGAAATGGACATCGCGGCGGAGTCCCGGCGGGCGGTTTCCGAACTGTTCGGTGACGCGGAGGAGTACGAAGAAGAATTTTCCCGCATTGCCGAACTTCCCGGCGTCAGCCAGGATGTGGTCGATGCCCTTAAAAAAGGCAATGTGGAGTTTATCGAGGACTTCCTTGCCCTTACCCCGGCCCAGCTTAAGGAATTCGAAGGGGTCAGCGAGGAACAGTTCGACGCGCTGCGAAAACTTATCGAAGAAAACGTGGAGATTGTCGAAGAAGAAGAGGAAGAAGTGCCGGAACAGGAAGAAGCCGAGATTCTTGAGGTTTCCGAAGAAGGGGAGGAGGAAGCCGGGCCGGAGGAGTATGAATGTCCTGAATGTGGGGCTAAGATAACCGTGGATATGAGCGTCTGCCCCAATTGCGGCATCGGTTTGAGCTTTGAGTACGAGGAAGATGAGGAATAAACCGGTCCGCGTACAGGGCGGGCTGTAAGGGAACTTGAGTAAAGGTGGAATATGGCTGAGGAAATGGAGAATACCCGGAAACCAAAGGCGGAACTTATTAAACGTACCCAGGGCGAAGGGGATGGCCTGCCGCGGGCCGTTCCCGGCGCGGGGGATCGCGGAAACGGCGGCGGGGAATCGCCCCCGCGCAAGATCATCGTAGTAAAGAAGAAGCCCCCCCAGAGGCCCGGCGCGGTTAAAAAGCCTCAGCCAAAGGTGGTGGCCCGCCCGGCCGGCCCCAAGGCCCCGCCGGAAACCGGGGATGAACGGGAAGCCGGACTTCCGGTTCCCGCTGCCGGGAATGTCGGCGCAGCGGCCGGACTGGCCGGGGGAGCGGCCCCGGGCCTTGGGAATGACGCCGTTAAACATGACGCCGCCGGGGGCCTGAAAAGCGACCCTGCCAAACATGAGGCCGTTAGCAATGACGCCGTCAATCATGAGGCCGTTAGTAACGACGCCGTCAAACATGACGCCGCCAGCCATGACTCCGCCGGCGGCGACTCCGCCGGCAGCGGCGTTGCCGGAAACGAGGCCGCGAAAAGCGACATCGCCAAACATGACGGCGCCAAGCATGACGGCGTCAAACATGACGGTGTTAAGCATGAGGCCCCAAAAAATGACGCTGTCAGAAATGACGCCGCCCGGCCCTTTTCCGCCCGGCCCGGCCCCGCCAAAACCGGCGCCGGGGAAAGCAGGCCCCCGCGCCCGGCGGACCGGGGCGGGAGTTTCACCGTAACGGCGCGCCCCGCAGGGGCCGCCGGCAGGGTGGGGGGCCGCCCCGTGGGCCGCCGTGACGACGGCCCGCGTCCCGGTTTCGCGAGCCGCCCCGCAGGGGCCGCCGGCAGGGTGGGGGGCCGTCCCGTCGGCTACGACCGGCCCGGTCCGGGCGGTCCCGGCCGCGCCGGCCCGCCGTTTTCCGGCCCCCGTCCCGGCGGACCGGGCCGTTTTGGCCCCCCCGGCGCGGGGCAGCAGCGCCCCGGCGGTTTCGGCAGGCCCCCGTTCGCGGGGCAGCGCCCCGGCGGTCCTGGCCGGCCCGGCGCCCCCGGGCGTCCCGGCGCTCCCGCCACCCCCCTTCCGGAGGGCAAGACGGCGGTAAAGCGGAGCTTTAAGGCGAAAAAACCGGCCTACAACCGCAAAGAAAAAGAACTGGAAATGGAGGAGAAGCTCCTCCAGACCAAGAAGAAGATCGCCCACATCGCCAACCCGGTGCCCAAGGCTATCGAGATCATGGAGGGCGTGTCGGTTTCCGAGCTTGCCCGCAAGATGAACCTTAAAGCGTCGGACCTAATCCAGAAGCTTATGAGCATGGGGATGATGGTCACCATCAACCAGCAGATCGACTCGGACACGGCGACTATCCTGGCCAGCGAATACGGTACGGACGTAAAGATCATCAGCCTGTACGATGAGACCCAGATAGAAACCATCTCCGACGCCGGGGCGGAACTTAGAACACGGCCGCCGGTGGTTACGGTGATGGGCCACGTCGATCACGGCAAGACGAAACTCCTGGACGCCATCCGCAGTACCGATGTGGTGTCCGCCGAATTCGGGGGGATCACCCAGCATATCGGCGCTTACATGGTCAACACCGACCATGGCAGCATCACGTTTTTGGATACCCCCGGCCACGAGGCGTTTACCCGCATGAGGGCCCGGGGCGCCCAGGTAACGGACATTGTCGTGCTGGTGGTGGCCGCCGATGACGGCGTCATGCCCCAGACGGTGGAGGCCATTAACCACGCGAAGGAGGCGGATGTCCCCATCATCGTCGCGGTAAACAAGATCGACAAGCCCGAGGCGAATCCCGACCGTGTTAAGAGCCAGCTTTCCGATATCGGGCTTATGCCCGAAGAATGGGGCGGGCAGACCATGTTTGTGGAGATCTCTGCCCTGCGGAAAGAGGGCATCGACAAGCTTATCGAAGTCATCACGGTGCAGGCGGAAATGCTGGATCTCAAGGCCAACTACGACCGCAGCGCCGAGGGGAAGGTGCTGGAATCCCGGATAGACCACGGCCGCGGCATTGTGGCTACCATTCTGGTGGAAAAGGGCACGCTTGCGGTGGGGGACTCCTTTGTGGCGGGGGTGTGGCCCGGCAAGGTACGGGCTATCTTTGACGACAAGGGGGGCAAACTCGAAGAAGCCGGCCCCTCCATGCCCGTGGAAGTCCTGGGTTTCGAGGGTGTCCCCAACGCCGGGGACCCGCTGCAGGTGGTGGACGATGAGAAAATTGCGCGGGGCTTTTCCAGCAAACGGCAGGAACTGAAACGCTTCGAGGACGCCAAGAACGTCAAAAAGATAACGCTGGACAATTTGCGGGAGACCATCAACGACGGGGCTATCCAGGAGCTCAAGGTTATCATCAAGGCCGATGTCCAGGGTTCCGCGGAGGCCCTGCGTTCCAGCCTGGAAAAGCTTTCCACCAGCGAGGTGCGGCTTCACGTCATTTTAGCCCTGCCCGGCGCCATCAACGAAGGGGATGTCGATCTGGCAGCCGCCAGCAACGCCGTCATCATCGGGTTTAACGTGCGTCCGGTCCCCAAGGCCAAGACCCTGGCGGATCAGGCCAAGGGGGATATTCGCCGTTACAACGTGATCTACAAGGCGGTGGAAGAGATACGTCAGGCCATGGAGGGGATGCTCAAGCCCATTACCAGGGAGGACGTTATTGCCACCGTGGAAGTTCGGAACACCTTCAGCGTCCCGAAGGCGGGACCCATTGCCGGGTGTTACGTTCTTACCGGAACGGTTAAACGTTCCGGCAGCGTAAACGTTATCCGTGATGACACGGTGATCCACCACGGCAAGATCGCCAGCCTAAAACGTTTTAAGGACGATGCCCGGGAAGTGGCCGCAGGTTACGAGTGCGGCATCGGCATCGAGGACTTTAACGATATTAAAGTGGGCGATCAGCTTGAGATTCTGGAGATCGTGGAAGTGGCGAGGAAGCTGTCGCCTGCGGCGTCACCAGCGGCCTCGCCTGCGGCGGG
The DNA here is from genome assembly GCA_031276685.1 of Treponema sp. GTDB lineage: Bacteria > Spirochaetota > Spirochaetia > Treponematales > Breznakiellaceae > JAISFT01. Next base: position 6,382 of record JAISMQ010000184.1, read on the forward strand.
GGAATAGCCCTGCGGCGATTGCCGCGCAGCCCGGCTGCGCGGGTCCGGCGCTTTGCGTGATCCGCGGGACGAAGTAGAACGATGGGAACATACAGAACAGAACGGATAGGGCGCCTGGTACAGGAAAAGATCGGCGCCCTTATCCTTGAAGCGCGAATCAAGGACCCCCGCGTCCATCCCCTCCTCTCCGTCACGCGGGTCCGGGTTTCCCGGGATCTGGCCTTCGCGGACGTGTACGTTTCCGCTATTCAGAACAGCGGCGGCGTGGCCCGCGCCGTGGAGGGGCTTCAGAGCGCCGCCGGGTTTATCCAGACCGAGCTTGCCTCCGTTATGCGGATCCGCAAGATCCCCCGGCTCCGTTTCCACGCGGACACGGGGATTCAGGAAGCCTTTGACCTGGTAAAGAAGATCGAGCGGATCGCCGGGGGCAGGGATTCCGGGGACCCCGCAGGGGACCCCTCCGGGAACTCCGCAGGGGACAGCGCCGGGGACGATGAGCGGCAGTAAAACCCCCGTAGCGCGGCGGGGGGCCGGCGAAGAATCCGGTTTCCTGCTTCTGGACAAAAGCCCCGGCCTGACTTCGTTTGAAACCCTGGGGCTGGTAAAGCGGGCCCTGGGGACGGGCAGGGTTGGCCATACGGGAACGCTGGATAAATTCGCCTCCGGCCTGCTTATCGCGCTGGCGGGCAGGGCTACAAAGCTGAGCCCCTGGATATCCTCCTGTGATAAAACCTACCTGGGCGCCGTTTCCTTTGGGGCGGAAACCGACACCCTGGACCCGGAAGGCGCCGTTGTCGCGCAGGGGCCCCTCCCGTCCCTGCGGCAGTTGGAAGAGGCGCTGGACAGGTTCCGGGGGGAGATCCTCCAAACCCCTCCCGTTTATTCGGCAATCCACGTGGAAGGCCGCCGCGCCTCGGAACTGGCCCGCTCCGGGGAAAGGCCGGAGATGAAGGCGCGTCCGGTTACCGTCCGCGAAATCGATCTTGTCTCCTGGGAACCGCCCCTGGCCCGGATCCGGGTACGCTGTTCGGGCGGTACCTACATCCGTTCCCTGGCCCGGGACATTGCCCTGGCCTGCGGTTCCCGCGCCCACCTTGCCGGTCTGCGGCGGCTGGCGGTGGCGGGATTCTCCGTGGACGGGGCCCTTCCCCCGGACAGCGCCCCCGATGCGTACCGCATCTCCCTGCGGCCCGTGGGCCGGGAACTGTTCGCCGCCCTGGGGATCCCCTGCCTTAACGCGGGCGAGGGGATCCTCCTCCCCATGATCCGGGGCCGCCCCCTGGGGCCCCTGCTTGCCGGCGCGGAGCTTGAAGGCCCGGAAGGCGGGGCGGCGGCGGTTTTTGCGGGGGGCCGCTTTGCCGGCATGGTGGAACGGGCCGGCGGCGCGGGCTGGAGCTACGGTTTTGTGTACGCCCGGCTTCCCCCCGGGGGGGACTATGCGGATCCTTGACTGGGATACCTTTGTCCGCGAAGGAAAGGCCCCGTCCCCCCCCCTGGCTCTGAGCGTCGGGGTCTTTGACGGGGTACACCGGGGCCACCAGAAGCTTATCGAAAAGATACGGGACTACGCCGCGGAACACGGGGGGCTGGGGGGGGTTGTCACCTTTGTCCAGAATCCCCGCCGCGTTCTGCGCCCCCGGCATTACCCCGGGGACATCTACAGCCTCCCCCAGAAACTCAGGACCCTGGAAGGGCTGGGGGTCGATTTTACGGTACTCATTGACTTTTCGGGGGATATTAGTACAATGATGGGAGGTGAATTTGTCGCCCTTATGGGGCTTGGGCGGGTCGGCTATCTGGCGCTGGGCGCCAATTTCCGCTGCGGCTACCGCCTGGATACGGACGGCAGGGCCATCCGGGATCTGGCGGCGCCCTTCGGGACCCTTACCGAGCTGGTACCCCAGGTCCGCCAGGGGGGGGCTCCGGTTAGTTCGAGCCGTATCCGGCAGGCGCTTCTGGCCGGGAATATCGCCGGGGCCGCCGCCCTGCTGGGCCGCCCTTTTAGGGTGGATCTGGAGGGCCTGCGCCCGGCGGAAACCGGGAAGGGCCGCTGTTACGACCTAAGCGGCGAGGGGCGGGTTTTGCCCCCCGGCGGGCGGTATTCCGGCAGGATCTGTACGGCAAATTCCGGCGAAGAACTGGAAACGCTTGTCACGCTGGATTCCGGGCGTCTGTTCATGTTTCCGGTTCCCCCGAACCTCAGCGCGGTATCCGTTGAGTTATGCGGTTCCCAATAGGAGAGTAACTATATAGGGCTATAAGCAAAGAAGCATCGGCGTCTGTTATTTCCAAATTTGGAAAATCCGAACGGGATTCAGGCGCGTCGGAGGTTCAGATTGCCCTGCTTACCGAACGGATCAACCACCTTACGGAACACTGCAGGCAATTCAAGAACGACAAGTCCAGTCAGCGGGGTTTGCTTATCCTGGTTGGAAAGCGCCGGAGGCTTTTGAAGTACATCCAGCGGGCCAACCTTGAAAAATACCGTTCCCTTATCAAGGATCTGGGTCTGCGCAAGTAAATGACACAACAGGTAACAATACAAATCGGCGGAAAGGATCTTATCCTGGAAACCGGCAGGATCGCGAAACAGGCAAACGGCGCTGTTTTCGCTCAGTACGCGGGTTCGGCGGTTATTGCGACCGTCTGTTCTTCCCGGGACGCCGTGGAGGGCCTGGACTATGTGCCCCTTACGGTTGATTACAACGAAAAGTACTACGCTGCGGGAAAGATCCCCGGCGGTTTTATCAAGCGGGAAGGCCGCCCCAAAGACAAGGAGGTTCTGGTATCCCGGCTTATCGACCGGCCCATGCGCCCCCTCTTTGACAAGAGCTTTGGCCGGGAAATCCAGGTGGTGCCCACCACCCTTTCCGCCGATCAGGTGAATCCGCCGGACGTTCTTGCCATCATCGCAAGTTCCGCAGCGGTCCACATTTCGGACATCCCCTTTGGCGGGCCCGTCGCCGGGGTGCGTATCTGCCAGGTAGACGGCGCCCTGGTGGTAAACCCTACCTACCAGGAAATTGAAAAGTCTACCCTGGAGATTGTCGTGGCCGGGACCAAGGACGGCATCACGATGGTAGAGGGGGGGGCGCGGGAAGTAGGCGAGGATCTTATGGTGGAGGCCCTGGAAAAGGCCCACCGGGTGATCGCGGAGATATGCGCCCTTCAGGAAAAGCTGCGGGAACTGGCGGGGAAGCCCAAGCTGCCCCTTGCCGCCCAGAGCTGCCGCCTGGAGAACGCGGAGGCCCTCCGTTCCGCCGCCTATCCCAGGCTGGAAGAGGCCTGCTTCCTCAAGGGGAAACAGGAGCGCCGGGAGGCTATCGACAAGGTAAAGTCCGGCCTTGCCGCCGAGTACGCCGCCCAGCTTGAGGACGAAAACCAGAAAAAGCTTTTTGACGCCCTGTTTGAAGAGATGGAGTATTCGATCCTCCGCAGCTCCATTCTGGACAAGGGCCTGCGGGTGGACGGCAGGGGGACCGAGGATATTCGGAACATCACCTGCGAGGTGGGGATCCTGCCCAGGACCCACGGGTCGGCCCTCTTTACGCGGGGGGAAACCCAGGCCCTTGTGGTAACCACGCTGGGGACCGTGTTTGACGAGCAGATCTTTGACGATATCGAAGGGGACAAGCGGGAAAACTTCATCCTCCACTACAATTTCCCCCCCTATTCCGTGGGCGAAGTGGGGCGGCTGGGTACCGGGCGCCGGGAGATCGGCCACGGCAACCTGGCCCGCAGATCCCTGGAGGCCATGGTCCCCGGCAAAGGGGAATTTCCCTATACCGTCCGCGTTGTTTCCGAGATCATGGAATCCAACGGTTCGTCTTCTATGGCCACGGTCTGCGGGGGGACCCTTGCCATGCTCCACGCCGGGGTGCCCATGAAAAAGCCGGTGGCGGGGATCGCCATGGGCCTTATCACCGAAAGCAACGAACCCGGCAGCCGCTACGCGGTGCTTTCGGATATCCTGGGCGAAGAAGATCACCTGTGGGACATGGATTTTAAGGTCGCCGGAACCGAAGACGGGATCACCGGCTTCCAGATGGACATTAAAATTGCCGGGGTAAGCCCGGAGATCATGCGGAAGGCGCTGGACCAGGCCAGACGGGGCAGGCTCCACATCCTTTCGATTATGAACAAGACCCTCAGCAGGCCCGCGGCCTCCATCAGCGAATTCGCCCCCAAGATCGTGACAATGCGGATCGACGTGGACAAGATCGGCGCCCTTATCGGCCCCGGCGGGAAAAACGTCAAGGCCCTGTGCGAGCAGTACAGCGTTACGATCAACACCGAAAACGACGGGACCGTAACCATCTACGGGAAAAACGCCAAAGACGCGGAGGATGCCAGGATGGCGGTCCAGGGGATCGTCTCCGACCCGGAGACCGGGCGCGTTTACAACGGCGTGGTCAAGCGGATCATGGATTTCGGCGCCTTTGTGGAGATCCTCCCCGGCAAGGAAGGGCTGGTGCATATCAGCAAGCTTTCCCGCCAGCGGATAGCCCAGGTAACCGATGTGGTAAAGGAAGGGCAGGAAATTCCCGTTAAATTACTGGAAGTTGACAAAATGGGCCGCCTTAACCTTTCCTACATTGACGCCATCGACCCCGACGGCGCTCCCCCCGTGGAGCAGCGCGGCCCCGGGGGCAGGCCTGACGACCGGCCCAGGGGCGGACGCCGTTTCTAGGTATGGACGGAAGGCCGCTTGTAAAGGTCCAGCGGCAGGATTCCGCGCTCCTCCTCCCGCGTTACGAAAGCGCGGGGGCGGCGGGCGTGGATCTGCGTGCGCGGCTGGCGGAACCCCTTTCCATTCCCCCCTTGGGGCGCGCCGTAGTCCCCACGGGCCTTGCGCTGGAAATTCCGGCGGGTTACGAAGCCCAGGTGCGGCCCCGTTCGGGGCTTGCCGCTTCTTCGGGGCTTACGGTGCTGAATTCCCCGGGGACCATCGATTCCGATTACCGGGGGGAGCTTAAAGTTATCCTGGTTAATCTGGGCGCCGTTCCCTGCGGGGTAAAGGACGGGGATCGGATAGCCCAACTGGTTTTCGCCCCGGTGGTTCAGGTGGCGCTTGAAGCTGCGGATTGTCTGAGCGAAACGTCCCGGGGCGGCGGCGGCTTTGGTTCTACCGGGCGCTGACGCGGGGCAGGGGGGCCGGTACAATTCCCGCTAAAGGCGGGCCGGAGGCGCGCATGGTTCATTCCCGTTCCATTTCCTGGACCCTGTTCCGGTATATCGTTACCGAAGCGCTTTTTTCGTTTTTTGTATCGTTCCTGTTTTTTTTCTTTATCTTCTTCGTTAACCAACTGCTCCTGCTTGCCCAGGAGATCCTTACCAAGCGGGTGCCCTTTGGCCAGGTCGCGCTGCTGGTTTTTTACGCCCTGCCCTCGGTAGTCGCCCTTTCGGCCCCCTTCGCCTCGATGGTAGGCACCCTGATGACGGTGGGCCGCATGTCCAGCGACAACGAAATCCTTGTCATGCTCTCGTCGGGGCTTTCCTACCGGACCATCTATGTCCCCGCGATTGTGGTGGGGATTATCATTTCGACTTTTTCTTTTTTGACCAACGATATACTCCTCCCGGCGGGGACCATACAGTTCAACAAGCTGTACCGCCTTATTGCGGTTTCTACCCCGGCGCTGGAACTGGAGGCCAATTCGGTTAAGCGTTTCAAGGATACGATCATCGTGACGGGGGGGGTGGAAGGGAACCTTATCGGGAACGTCCTGATACTGGACCGGACGGGGGACGGGGAACGGCGCATCATACTTGCGAAAAACGCGGAACTGAAGGACTGGGGCGGCGGGGGGCTGAGCCTGGACCTGGAAGCCGCCTTTATCCAGTCCTCGAAGGAGATAGCCCGCTACGATTACGATTACGCCTCCAGTTCTTTCCTGCGCTACTGGGTCCCCCAGGAGGATCTTATCCAGGCGGTTTCTTCGATCACCCCCAAGGAGATGAGTTCCGCCGACGTGCTGGCGGAGATACGGACAAAACGGCTCAACCTTAACCGGCTTTTGGAGGAACGCCTGGCCCGGCTCAGCCTCCGTATCCTGGGGGCCGAAAATACCCTGCGCCGGGGGCCGGACCACGAAAGCTGGAACCGCCGGAACTCCCAGTTCATGGAAATACAGCGGGAGGTCCTGGAGTACCGCTCGATGAAGCGGGACCGTTCCCTGTTTTACTACCTTTTGGAGTACTATAAAAAATTCTCCATCCCCCTGGGGGCGTTTTCGTTCGCGTTTCTTTCGGTGGCCCTGGGGCTTCTGGCGAAGAAAAGCGGGCAAACCGTGGGCTTTATTCTGGGGCTTATTATCGCCGTGTTGTACTGGGCCCTGCTCCTGGGGGGGCAGACCGTGGGGATCCGCCTGGGCTTTTCCCCGTTCTGGTCCATGTGGACCCCTAATATCCTGGCTGTAACGGCGGGGATTATCCTTAGCGTTATCAGGATCCGCAAATGATTCTGGACAGGTACCTGGTCAAGCAATTTTTCCCCATTTTCGTTATCGCCATTTCCATGTTCATGCTGCTCCTTGCCCTTATCGATCTGTTCGCCAATGTCTTCCGGTACCTTAGCTACCAGGTGCCCGTTCTGGAAATACTAAAGATAAGCCTCTTCTACCTGCCCAAGTGCTTTTCCTATGCCCTGCCAATTTCGCTGCTCTTCGCCTCCGCGTATTCCCTGGGGGATCTGTACGCCCGTAACGAGCTTACCGCGGTATTGTCGTCCGGCATCCCCTTTTGGCGTTTCAGCCTGCCCCTGGTGCTTATCGGCGCGTTCGCCTCGCTCTTCGCCTTTGGCTTCGAGGACGCCGTGGTTATCCCCACGCTGGCGGCTAAAAATTCCCTTTCCCGGTATTACCTGCGCCAGGACCGGCAGGAAAGCAATTCCGATGTGGTCATTAAGACCAGGGGCGGGAACCTTGTCTACGCCGTGGATTATTTTGACTACCGGGCACTGGTGCTTAACGGGATAAGCATTGTCGAGCAGGACGAAACGGGGGCTTTTATTTCCCAGGTCCGCTCCCCCAAGGCCGTCTGGACCGGGGAGTACTGGAGCCTTTCCAACGCGGTGGTTTACCAGTGGGAGGGGGATCTGCTGCGGGTCCGGCCCCTGGGCGAAACCGATGTGTACCGGGAACACCCCGATACGTTCCGCCGCAACGCCGTGGATGTGGAGGAACTCCGCGTCCGGGACGCCCGGCTTCTGGTGGAGGATCTTACGATAGCGGGGCTTCCCACAGTCCGGGCCCTGTCGGATTATTACCACAGGTTTTCTTTTTCCGTCGCAAGCCTGGTTGTTATGGTACTATCGATCTCTATGGGGGGCCGCTTCAAAAAAAACATCCTCCTGATGAGCCTGCTGGCCAGCCTTTCGTCGGCGGTAATTTTTTACGTCATGGAGATGATCTCCATGCTGATGGCCCGTCTGGGTTACATCCCCCCCATTGTGGGGGCCTGGTTTCCGGTGGCAATTTTTATCGTCATTGGGCTTTTGCTGCTCGGCAGCGCAAAAACCTGAGGGGCGCAAAAAATAGGAGGTTCTATGCTTGATACTTACGATCTCCGTTGTGAATACCGGGTAAACCCGGTAGGGATATTCACGGACCGGCCCCGTTTTAGCTGGAAAATCGCGTCGGACAAACAGAACGTGTTTCAGCAGTCCTGGTCCCTGGAACTTGCCCTGGACCGGGGCTTCGCAGAACCCCTGTGGCAAAGCGGGTTCCAGGATTCCCGGGAATCGCATCTTGTTCCCTGCGGCATCGCCCTGGCCTCGTCAACGGATTATTTTTGGCGGGTAAGGATACGGGACCGGGGCGGGGAGGAAAGCCCCTGGAGCAAACCCGCGTCCTTTAGCACTTCCATGCTCCGCAATGACGAGTGGAAGGCGGTTTTTATTACGGGCGAGGGGGAAGATTCCGGCGCATCTTCCGCCGGGACCCTGTTTCGCGGGGAATTTGCGGTGAACCGCGAAATCAAGGCCGCCCGGCTTTACGCCTCCGCCAAGGGGATCTACGAAGCCTTTTGTAACGGCCGGCGGGTGGGGGACGAAGTTTTAAGCCCCGGCTTTACCGAATACCGGAGCCGCCTTCTGTTCCAAACCTACGATGTGACGGACTGTATTGTGAAGGGGCAAAACGTCCTGGGTTTTCTGGCGGCCCCCGGCTGGTACAAGGGGGATCTGGTAAGCTCGCGGAACCATTTCGGGTCCCGGATCGCGGTTATTGCCCAGCTCCGCCTGGAGTACGCCGACGGCAAAACTGATGGCAGAGCCGACGGCGCTTCGGCGGAGATCGTCGCCAGCTCCGAAGGCTGGAAGTACGCGCCGGCGCCGCTCCGCTTTTCGGAGATCTACCACGGGGAAATCTACGATGCCCGGCTGGAGCAGCCCGGCTGGGAAAAGGCGGGTTTTTCCGGCGCGGGCTGGAAGCCGGTACTTGTTGAAAGCAGGGATACGCGGATCCTGCAGCCCCGGGACGGCCTTCCCGTCAAAGAACAGGAGACGCTAAAACCTGTCAAGCTCTTTACCACCCCCCGGGGGGAACGGGTCATCGATTTTGGGCAGAACATATCGGGCTGGGTCCGCTTTAAGGCGCAGGGCAAGGCGGGGGATCGGGTGAAGATCCGGCACGCGGAGGCGCTCGATTCTGCGGGGAACTTCTATACCGAAAACCTCCGCAAGGCGCGGCAGACCGTAGAGTACGTTCTCCGGGGGGGCGGGGTGGAAAGCTACCAGCCCCACTGCAGTTTTCAGGGTTTCCGCTACATCGCCGTTGACGAATACCCCGGCAGCGGGATCAGCCTTGACAGCTTTGAGGCGGTGGCGGTCTGCTCCGATATGCGGAGCGCCGGGGAACTGACCTGCTCCAATCTGCATTTGAACCGCTTTGTGCGTAATGTCCAATGGAGCCTCCGGGATAATTTTGTGGATATCCCCACCGACTGCCCCCAGCGGGACGAGCGGCTGGGCTGGACCGGGGACGCGAATATTTTCTCCCGGGCGGCCTGCCTCCTTATGGAGACCGCCCCCTTCTTCCGCAAATGGCTGCGGGACATGGCCGTAAGCCAGTTTCCCGACGGCCGTATTCCCCACGTGGTCCCCGATGTCCTCAGCGACAGGAGGCCCGGCGGTACCGGCGCTGCGGGGGCCTGCGCCTGGGCCGACGCGGTAACGGGGGTGCCCTGGGCGGTCTACACGTACTTTAAGGACAGGGAGATCCTGGAAGAGATGTACCCGGCCATGAAAAAGTGGGTGGAGTACATCCGTTCCGTCGCCCAGGACGGCCTTATCTTTAATACGGGGTTCCACTTTGGCGACTGGGTAGCGCTGGACGCCAGGGAGGGGAGTTACCACGGCGCCACCCCCAACGATCTGTCCGCCACAGCCTACTACGCCTATTCTGTAGAGATCCTCGCGAAGACGGCGGCGCTCCTCGGCAAAAACGCGGACGCGGAACTCTACCGGAAATTGCGCGAGGACATTGGGGCGGCCTTCAAAAACGAATTTTTTACCCCCGCCGGAAGGCTGGCGGCCCGGACCCAGACCGCCTGTATCCTTGCCCTCAACTTTGGCCTGTGCCCTCGGGAGTACAAGAAGCGCTGCCTGGATACGCTGGTCGCCCTTCTGGCGGAAAACAAAAACCACCTTACCACTGGGTTTCTCGGCACCCCCTACGCGCTCCAGGTCCTTTCGGAAAACGGCAGGCTGGATCTGGCCTACGAACTCCTGCTAAAAGACGATTTTCCCTCCTGGCTCTACCAGGTAAAACAGGGGGCTACCACCGTGTGGGAACATTGGGACGGCCTTAAGCCCGACGGTACCATGTGGAGTCCCGATATGAATTCGTTTAACCACTACGCCTACGGCGCGGTGTGCGACTGGGTGTTCAGCGTCCTGGGCGGGGTGGACACGGACGGGGGGCGGCCCGGCTTTGCGCGGGCGCTTCTAAAGCCCCGCCCCGGCCCCGGCATCGTCTGGGCGGACACGGCCTACGAATCGGTCTACGGCAGCATAAAGCTGCGCTGGGAAATTGCCGGCGGGAACATGAACATTACTGTGGAAATTCCGCCCAATACCGATGCGGAAATGGTCCTTCCCGGCGCCCCGCCGGGGATCATCGGGGGCGTTTTCTTTACCGCTGCGGAGGGGGGCGCCGCCGCCATTCTGGGTTCCGGACACTACAATTTTGAATATCCATGGGGGGAAGCGTGATGAAGAAACAAAATTACTATCTGGCCATCGACATGGGCGCCTCCGGCGGGAGGCTTATCCTGGGGCACACGGAGGACGAAAAGCTTGTCCTGGAAGAAGTCCACCGCTTTGCCAACGC
>JAISMQ010000190.1 GCA_031276685.1 Treponema sp.
CTTACGACAAAATAGTTGAGATAACAAATAAAAAAACAGATTTTCTCATTATTACACTTTGCCCTGAAATGAAAGTATGCCAGACCAACCGTGGAACCCGTGAATTAAATGATTGGGAAAGAAATAGAATAGTAGAATTATATAAAAATGGTGTAGCTTCTTATCATAGAACAGATAAATTTATTAACAATACTTACCAAACTATAGAAGAGACCGTAAAAGAAGTATTAGAATTTATTAAGAAAAAACATAAGGAATAAAATAATGGTACACGGCACAACTGCACATAACAGGACTGTTTACGATGGGTAGCTGCTTGCGCAGCAATTTTAAGAGCTGGGAGGCGGCTTGGTAGTGCGCTACGCACCTGCCTATGCAACGGCTCTGGTCTCGCTGCGCGTCCCGGCGCAGCTAAAGAAGGAGTTTCGGTAAATCCACGGAGCCCCCGAAAAGCCGGAGCCTCCGCTAATTTCCCAGCCGCACCTGCTTGGTGAACACCTCAAGCGCCCGGATCCCCAGGCTTACTACGGCGGTAACGATGATCCCGGCGCAGACGACGCCCAGCATCACCGCCAGAAGGGTACGGCCCTTCCGCAGCCCCAGGACCCAGGCCCCCAGGGTCCCGGTCCAGGCGCCGGTGACCGGCAGGGGGATAGCCACAAAGACGGCGATACCAAGCCAGCCCCATTTTTCCACGCCGCGCTGAAGCTTGCCCCGGGCCCGTTCCACAAAGCGGTTAAAGAAATTCGCGTACCACGATATCCGGAAAAGCAATTTGTGCAGGGTGGAGAGAAAAACCCAGCAGACCGGGGCCACCAGGGCGTTCAGGATCACTGCGTAGGGAAGCGCGATGTACCAGGGGATCCCGCTGGCTATGGCGAATGGAATGGCCCCCCGCAGTTCCGATATGGGAAGAAAGGCCAGAAAGGCGGTAAGGAGAAAAACCAGAGGATCGCTCACCTGTCCGCCCCCTTGCTGCGGCTCCGGGCAGGGCCGGCGGCATTGCAGGCCGCGTTAATTGTGTTGTTGGCCGCGTTTTCCGCGCCGGCGGCGTTTAGAATCAGTTCCCAGTACCCCACGTCCAGCCACGTCCCCAGCTTGTAGCCAATTTGGGTGAACTGGCCGACCTTTTTGAAGGCCAGATTTTCGTGAAGCCCCACGCTTGCCGCATTGGGGACGGTGATCACCGACATAAGCACGTGGAGCCCCGTCTGCCGCAGTTCCGCTATCACCCGTTCCAAAAGCCGGCGGCCAATGCCCCGCCGTTCCCAGCCCGGCTTAAGGTAGATCGAATCTTCCGCCGCAAAGCGGTAGGCTGCGCGCCGGTGCCAGGCATGGGCGTAGGCGTAACCCACAATCTCCCCCCCTTCTTCCCAGACGAACCAGGGGTAAGGGCCGGCGGTTTCCGCGATCCGGCCCGCCATGGTTTCGGCGCCAAGCGGTTCTTCTTCAAAGGTGACCGCCGTATGCGCAATGTAGTAGTTGTAAATCCCCGCAATCGCGGGGGCGTCTTCAGGGCAAACCGGCCGCAGGCCCCCGGAACAGCCCTGCCCGCCCCCCGGTTTTTCCGCTCCCGGCTTTTCCGCAGACTGGCCCATTCAGACACCCTACCAGAGCTTTGCCGGGTAGACGCCCTGGGCGGTAAGTTCGGCGATCCGCCGAACCGCAGCCGCCTTATCGTCCTTGTAGGTAACTCCAAACCATTCCGAATCTGCCGGCAGAGATCTGATGCGGATAAGGCCCTGCCGTATAAAATGATCCGCCGCCCTGGGGATATAACATTCGCTTTTAATGTCCTTATACGCGGCGTTAATAAAGCTGTCAAAATATTTTTGGAATTCCGGCAGAATGGTCTCCGGAAAGCCCCAAAAATTCATCGATACCAGGGAATCCGGGGCCAGTTCCCGCCTGGTCCCGTCAGGGTTGGTGTTGAAAATGGCGCCCCCTTCTTTTTTGATGCTGAGGAGTTCGTCTACCGAAACAAGGTAGCCGTCTTTTACCTCGCAGATCCCGCGGGCCACCGTCCCCTGGGGGCTAAGGGTTGGCTCCAGCCGGTAGGGGACAATGGCGGCCTCGGCCGGGGCGCCCGCCGGGGCTGCGGAAAGGGTGGAAAGGCAGTTTCCCAGGACGGTGTAAGCTTCGCGGCCGTAAAAATCATCGGCGTTTATAACCGCGAAAGGGGCGTCGATCTGGTCCGCCGCGCAGAGCAGGGCGTGGCTTGTCCCCCAGGGCTTGGTCCGCCCCAGCTTCCGCACTTCCCGGTATATGTCCGGCGGGATAAGGCTGTCCATGTCCTGAAAGGCCAGGCTGTAGGGAACGGCGGCCCCCATGCGGGCCAGGACGATCTCCCGGAAGTCCTTTTCAATATCGTGGCGGATAATAAAGATGATCTTCTTAAAACCGCTGCGCAGGGCGTCAAAAACCGAATAATCCAACAGCGCCTCGCCGTTGGAACCAAGCTTATCCATCTGTTTCAGGCCGCCATAACGGCTCCCCATTCCGGCGGCCAGCACTACCAGTATCGGATCTTTCATAACTGTCTCCCCGTATCCAATTTTGCTTCAAAACGTTCCAAATCTTTCCCCGACAGGGGAAGATTGGCATTATCAACGGCATTATCACTATCATCACTGCGCGCATCGTTGCTGCGCGCTCTGTCCGGCCCGGCGGCCAGGCGGCGCTTAAGTTCGGCAAACTCGTCCCGGGAAAAACTTACCGCTCCCAGAACATGCCGCTCAAAGGATTCGCAGCAGCGGGGGGCGACGTTCCGGGCTATATCCAAAACAAGCCGGGCATAGAGTCTTATTTCTTTTTGGGCGTGGCTGTCCAGCCTGAGCTGCAAAAAACGGAACAGGTTGTGCAGGTCGATCTGCCAGTACCACTCGGTGTAGAGGGAAAGGGGCAGGTTGATCCGGGCCAGCTCCCTGGCAATGCCCTGGCCCACAAGGGCGCGGTACTTGCCGTAAGCCTCCCGCTGGCCCTGTTCAAGGACGTCCCGCACGGTTTCCGCCTCCCCCGCCTCCAGGGCTTCTTCCCGCCGGCCCTGCTTGTTGTCATCGCTTTGCAGGGCTATGTCCCCCGCCGCCGGCAGGTAAAAATCGTCCTTCATAACAGAATAGCGGCCGGAAACCTCATTGACCCGGGCGGTACGGTGGCGAATCCACTGGCGGGCCACAAAAATGGGGAGTTTGACGTGGAACGTAAGCACCACCTGTTCAAAGGGGCTGGTATGGTGGTGGCGCAAAAGGTAGTCGATAAGACCCGCGTCCTCCCGGTAGCTCCTGGTCCCCGCCCCGTAGGACACCCGCGCAGCCTGTACCACCCGTTCGTCCCCCCCCAGGTAATCCACAAGCCGCACAAACCCCTTGTCCTAAACGGGGAATTCCCTGTCCACACTGGCTTCCGCCTCGGAAACCACGCAATGCGCCATTACCCCTCCAGGCCGATCCTCAAGTTACCCTATCATGTACCAGGGCCCGGCGTTTTGCAAGGCAGGGAAAACATACTACAACGGTGGCATTACCGCCCCTGGCGGGGGTTTTTAAGATACATTGATACATTCGAACAGCCGATTTCTGCTAATAGTCATATTTTTCTCCAGCGGGGATACTGCGACTTCCCTGGCCTTTCCCTCTATTCTAAAGGGCACAAGATACCCCGATTCATCAACCGGATACCCTTCCATAGATACATAAAAATGAACATACTCAACCGCCATATCGCATACTCTTTTGGCGGCATTTTCGATTTTATACTCCGCACAATATGACCTGCCTTTGGTATGAAAACCAAGCAATAGTATCGAGACAGGCTCATCGATATGTGTAACAATTGCCTTGATAGAAGCAAGACTGCTGTCTTCAAGATCTATTTTCAGCCTGTCCGATCCCGATCCCTGCGTCCGTCTAAGGATTATATGTTTAGGGC
>JAISMQ010000227.1 GCA_031276685.1 Treponema sp.
CCTGGGTGGCGTCTACCAGGAGCAGGGCGCCTTCGCAGGAACTGATGGCCCGGGACACCTCGTAGCTAAAATCCACGTGCCCGGGGGTATCCACCAGGTTAAGTTCGTATTCATGCCCGTCCGCAGCCGTGTAGGGGAGAGTCACCGCCTGACTCTTGATCGTGATACCCCGTTCCCGCTCAATATCCATGTTGTCCAGGATCTGATCCTGAAAATCCCGGTCTTCCACAAGGCGGGCCTTCTGGATCAGCCGGTCCGCCAGCGTGGATTTGCCGTGATCGATATGGGCAATGATGCAGAAATTGCGGGTGTACTGGATGTGCGCCATAGGGGTTTATTCTACAGAGTGTCCGGCGAAGCCAACAAGGCCAGAAGCTGCATGGTGGTTTCCATGTAGCCCGCCTGGCGTTTTTTTACGTTGATCTCCATAAGGCTGTACCCGTCTTCTTCCGCAACCTTAAAGCCCCGGATCGAGACCGGGTCCGATTCGGAAAGCCCCGCTGCATCGGCAACGGAACCCCGGACCACCTTCTTGACCAGGTAGGAGGGCGAAAAGGACTTCCCCACCGTGGGGGCCAGGACCAGGCCGAACAGCGGGGCCGCCATGCGCTCGCGGCTGTCCAGCTTTACCGCCTCCGCCAGAGGGACCTCCGGCCGGGGGGCGGTCATAAGGACATACTTTTGCGGGGGCAGATCCTTCCCCGTGGAAAGCTCCAGGGCCACCAATTCGCCGGGCCGGGCCTGAAACAGCCGGTCCTGCAGGGCGGGGATCACAAGGCCCTGGGGGGCGCTTACAGGTTCGCCGTTGACACTGTGGATATAGGCGCCCTCCGGGATCATCTGATCGGAAGCGGGGGTAAGGGGGGCGGCATAGATGATCTCCGCGCCGCCGCCCGTTTCCGCGACGGTAAGCCCCAGCCAGGACCGTTCCGCCTTGCCGCCTTCAAACATCGCCGGAAGGGCCGCCGCAAGCCGTTCCGCAGGGACCGCGAAGTTAAGCCCCGGGTACTGCTCAATCCCCGCGAACACGATGCCCACGAGCCGCCCCGAAGTATCGACCACGGGGCCGCCGGAATTGCCGTGGTTCACGGCGGCGTCAATCTGGATCACGTCCCCGATCTGCAAAAAACGCCGGCTTAAGGCGGAGACGATCCCCATTGTGACGGTCTTCTCAAGGCCGCCGGGGGAACCGATGGCCAGCACCGAATCGCCGACTTCGGGAACAACCCGGTCCACTACGGAAAAAACGTATTCAGGAGTTATTTCGGCTTTGATCAGGGCCAGATCCAGCGCGCTGTCCCAGCCGATAACCCGGGCGGGGATCCGGGGGCTGGAAGAATCGCCCATGCGGATGGTCATTCGGGAGTAGCCTTCGTAGGAGGGGTCCACCTCGCTGGCAATAACGTGGTAGTTGGTGATGAGGAGTCCGGACCTGTCCACAAAAAAGGCCGATCCCAGCACCCGGTCGGGGACCCCCCTGCCCCGCTCCAGGCGGATGCCGCGGTCAATCAGTACCGTGGCCACCCCCTTGACCATATCCTGGGGGCTGTCCCGGCCCTGGGCATAGCCCCGCAGTTCTTCGGGCACGGATTCCCCCCCAAAAGAATTTTCCACGGCGGCAAGGAAAAAGGCCGCCGTCCGCCGCTGCCGGGCCGCTACGGCAGCCTTCAAAAAAAACAGGGCGTCTTCCAGGCCCAGGGGCCTCATGGTGTGGCTGCGGACCGCCGCCAAAAAACCCGGCAGCATGTCCCCGGCTTCCAGCAGCTTCTTCGCCTCCGCCAGCGCGAAATCAACCTCCCCGCCGGTACTCTCCGCCGGCAGCCCCAGGGCGGCCAGGGAGCGGGCCAGGGAGGCCGCGTCATCCCAGCGCCCGGCCTGAACCGCCTGCGCCTGGGCTTCCCGCAGATTCTCCAGGGCTACGGCTTCCAGGGTTTCCAGCTCCGCAGCGTCCGCCGCAGAGCCCCCGGAACCCAGGCGGGAACGGTACATGCCGATAAGGTGGATAGCCATGGCGGGGTTTTCCGCCAGGTGGCGGCGGATATCCTCCAGCCGGTACGCCTCGACGGATTTCCGGGGCGGGGACAGACGTTCTTTCTGGGTCTCGATGCTGAGGCAGGAAGAGAGCAGCAGGCAGGCCGCAAGGAAGGCAGGCGTTTTTTTACTGTTTTGCGTCATAGTGTTACCGTGCGGAATCCCCCCGCGTTTCGGAGTAATCCCGGACGCCGTCGCCATCGGTATCCCAACTGTAGACGCTTGTACCGTCGGGGAAAAAATACTCCGCCATCTCATATAAACCATCCCGGTCCCGGTCGGTTTCAACCGATTCCAGTATCTTATCATAGGCCAGGGGGTTCTCCTCCGAAACCGCCCCCCCCCGGAAGCGGCGAATCGTCTCCATGTAGCCGTCCAGGTCCAGGTCCAGCCGCTGCACCTGCGGCCTGCCCAGGGCAAACTCGGTCAGCGACACGGTTTTGCCCTCGACAAGCTCCGAGGCCCGCAGGGGGACGCCCTGATCCACTTCGATGTACTCCAGGCCCCCCGGAAATTCCGCGCTCGGCCGGACGGCCTGTATGGCGAAGGAAACGAGGGTTCTCTCCGTCAGGCGCGGGTACCGGGGATCCGCTTCCGGGCAGAGGGGCGCCGGCCCCGCGCCGGGAATTTGGGCGTCGCTGGTAAGCGGCGAAAAACGGACCGGGGCGTAAAACAGGGTTTCCGGCGCGGGAACGTACAGCACCCCGTCCAGTTCCGCCTGAAGCACCGCAGGGTACCGTTCCCATTCAATGCGGATCCGGCCCCCCTCCAGCGCCCGCCGGGGTATTCCGGCGGAAAAACTGACGCGCAGGTCTTCCTGGCCGTCCTGGTCCGCGTCCCGGCAGTACTCCAGCGCCGTTCCCGACGAATAGCGGACCCATTCTTCCTTCAGCCCGTCCCCGTCGGCATCGGTGATGATCGTACCGGAAAAATTCAGCAGGTTCCGGCGGAGCAGGTCCCGCCCCTCCTGATCCCGCATCAAAGACCAGACCCGGAGGACGGTGTCTTTGCCAAGGACGGGGCCGGCTAACAGTTCCTCCGCCGCCTGCCGGTCATCAATAAGCCCCAGTTCAAGGCTTATGGGAAGGGATTCCGCGCCGGCCTTCCCCTGGGCCCGGCAGGCCGACACCAAACGCCGCGCCTCGTCGGTATCCCGGATAAAGGAAGCCGCAAGGCAGCCAAGGCCGGGGTTTGCGGAGATCCCCCGTAACTGCGAACCGGGCGCAGGGGGCGGCGAATCTTCGGCGCGCTGCCCCTCCGCAAGCAGGGGAAGGCGGCGCAGGGCCAGATCGACAAGGGACCGATCCGTCCGGGCGGCCGGATTCCGGTCATCCGGCATACGGCCGGAAGCCCACGAAAACAGTATCTCCGGCGGCCGGGGGTCCCGGGGGTAACGGTCCATGACCAGGCCGAGAACGCTCAGGAATTCCCCCGTCTCCGCGCCGCCCCTAAGGGCAAGGAGCCGCAGCACTGCGGCGTACTGGCGGCCGGACATCGGAACTTCCGCAGTCCCGCCGCGCAGGCTGTCCCCGCCCGTATCAAGCCCGATGGAAGGATCCTGTTCCGCCAGGTCCAGGGCCCGCAGCGCCCCGGAATAGTCCCGCAGACAGATCAGCATTTCCGCTTCCAGCAGCCGCCCCCGCGCAGGGGTATAACGCCCCCAGCGCCCGGCGGCAAAGGCCCGGTACAGGCTGTCCAGCGCCGGGAGGAGGGGGAGATTCTCGTGATAGCGGGCTGCGGCCAAGAGGTAGGAAATATCCGAAGACACATCGGCGAAATCGGCGCCCCGTTCCAGCGCCGCCAGGGCCTCGTCCCAGCGGCCTTCCCCGATTGCCTGCTCGGCCCAGGCAAGGTACTGTTCCGCAGCCGCCGCTGAAACTCCGGCGCCCGGCTGGGGAAAAAGCGCCGCAGAGGGCGACAGCGCCAGGAAAAGCAGCAGAAGCCTCCACGCAAGCCCCGCCACGGGGAAGGCCGCTTTGATGGAAAAACGCGGCAGGGGGTTCATGCCCTAAACGCCGGGGGCCGGCGCCTCGGAAGGGCTGCCCTCCCGGGCGGGGAGCCCGATGATGGCCCTAACTTCATCGTCCACCAGGGTCTCCCGGTTGATAAGGGCCTCGGCCAGTTTTTCCAGTTCCGGCTTGCGGGGCTCCAGAATACCCTGGGCTTCCCGCCGGGCCTGGTCCAGAATTCCCTTGACCGCCTTATCGATAAGCCGGGCGGTTTCCTCGCTGTAATCCTTATGGCGGGCTATCTCCTTGCCCAGGAATATCGGTTCGTCTTCCTGGCCGTAGGCCACCGGCCCCAATTCCTCCGCCATGCCCCACTCGCACACCATGTGGCGGGCCATGTCCGTCGCCTGCTGGATATCCTGCTTGGTCCCGGTGGTAGTCTCCCCGTAACACATCATTTCCGCTATCCAGCCGCCGTAACAGATTACAATCCGGTCGTTCATCCAGCCCCTGGTACGGCTATAGCTGTCCTCTTCCGGAAGGGACATGGCCATGCCCAGCGCCCGGCCGTGGGGCACCACGGTGACTTTATGAAGGGGATCGGCGTTTTTAAGAAAGTAGTGGAGCAGGGCGTGGCCGGCCTCGTGGATGGCGGTCATCCGGCGCTCCTTGTCGGAGATCACCAGCGTAGTCCGGGCAACCCCCATAAGGATCTTGTCCCGGGCTTCCTCAAAGTCCGCCATCCCCACCTCCGCCCTGTCCTTGCGGACGGCGAAAAGGGCGGCCTCGTTTACCAGGTTGGTAATATCCGCGCCGCTCATGCCGGGGGTCGCCCGTGCAACACGGGAAAGCTCGACATCTTTGGCAAGGGGGATCTTCGCGGCGTGTATCTTGAGGATCGACTCCCGTTCTTTGATATCCGGCATGGCGACCACCACCTGCCGGTCAAAACGGCCCGGCCGCAGCAGGGCGGGGTCAAGCACATCGGGCCTGTTGGTGGCGGCAAGGATTATAACGCCGTCTTTGGAATCGAAACCGTCCATTTCAACAAGAAGCTGATTCAGGGTCTGTTCCCGCTCGTCGTGGCCCCCGCCGTAACCCGCGCCCCGGACGCGGCCCACGGCGTCCAGCTCGTCAAGAAAAATGATGCAGGGGGCGTTGCGGCGGCCCTGCTCAAAGAGGTCCCGCACCCGGCTTGCGCCGACTCCGACGAACATCTCGACAAAATCGGAACCGGACATGTGGAAAAAGGCCACCCCCGCTTCCCCCGCAACCGCCCGGGCCATAAGGGTTTTCCCCGTACCGGGCATCCCCACCAGGAGTACCCCCTTGGGAATCCGCGCACCCATCTTGGTAAATTTCTGGGGGCTCTTTAGAAACGCGACCACCTCTTCCAGCTCGTACTTGGCGTCCCGCTGGCCGGCCACGTCGTTAAATACAACCTTTTTGTCCTCGTTCTGGTACCGTTTCGCCCGGCTTTTGCCGAACTGCAGGGCCTTGTTCCCCGTGCCCTGCATGTTGCGGAACATAAGCCAGATAATGCTTAGAAAGATAAGCCAGGGGAGGAATTCCAGGAAAATACGCAGGGGGCTGACCCCCGTAACCGCCCCGGACACGTTGATGCTCTTTTCCCGTAACATACCGATTAGGCCGGGGTCCTGGTAGGGGATAAGGGTTTTCATGGGGATACCGGCGGCCCCGCTGTTCCCCTTAAGAAATATATCAACAGTATCGTTATCGCGGATCGTTACGGACTCTACCTGGTTCTGGTCAACGTAGCGCAAAAAATCGGAATAGCGGATCTCCCGTACCTCGGCCCGCCCGCTTCCCCGGAAAAAATATGCCGCAAACAGAACCGCCATCACCAGAAAAAAAACAAGGGCAAACCTGTTTGGCCGGCCCGCCCGCGGACGGAGCGGCAATTTATCGTTTTGATTATTGAACATCAATACCCCCGATATCACAAAAGAACAATTCCCCGCCGGGCGGAATTTCCCGCCGCCGCAGCACTACCGCGCCCCCCGGATACCGGGCGATAAGGGCGGCCAGCCCTGCGGCGTCCTGGGCGGCATAGACGGCCCCGTTCCCGGAACCGCGCCGTTCCCAAGACCCCGGCCCGGCGCCACCCGCCGGCGCGGGATCCTCTGGGGCAGTTTGCTTTTTCATACGCTGAATAACATCGCCGCTCCGGGCCGGGCGAAGCACAAAGGGCAGAAGCGCGAAAAAACCCCGCTGTCCCCCGGCGGCGGGGGGAATCCCCCGCCCGGAGACCCTTAATACGGCTGTTCCCCCGCTATCGGGCCTGTGATCGTCACCGTATCCAAGCTTATAGAGTCCCGGCTCTTTGATCAACAGAGAAAATCCGGCCTCCGCCGCCGGTTTCCGCTGAAAGATCGCGATATAACCGGACGAAGGGGGCCCCTTTACGGCGATTACGCAGGGGCCAAGGTCCAGACTCGCCAGTTCCCCGGCGGCAAAGCGGCGCAGGTTCCGCCGTTTTACCGCAAGGCCCCCGTTCCGGCCGGTAAACATACCGATCCCCTGGAACAGGGCCTCTTCCCGCAGAATCGGGGCTTCCCCCCAGAA
>JAISMQ010000275.1 GCA_031276685.1 Treponema sp.
TTTGGAATTTTAAGGGCGATTTTTTTGGCCGCCTCGCGGGCCTCTTTTTTGACCTGGTTAAGCTCGGTCCGCAGGCTATCGTTGGCCAGGATCTTCCGCTCCAGGGCCTTGCCGGCCTCCTGGTTTTTGTGGAGCCAGTCTTCCACCGCCTCGCGGGTTTCCTGGACTATCCAGGCGCGGACATCGGAATTCCCCAGTTTGTTCTTGGTCTGGCTTTCAAAGACCGGGTTCTTGATTTTTACCGCCACCGCGGCGATGGTCCCCTCCCGGATATCCTCGCTGCGGTAGTCCTTTTTGAAGTAGGCCTGGATCCCCTTGAGGAAGCCCTCTTTGAAGGCGGAAAGGTGGGTCCCCCCGTCGCTGGTAAACTGGCCGTTCACAAACGAAAAGTACTCCTCCCCGTAGTTGTTCGTATGGGTAAAGGCAAATTCCAGGGAGCCTTCCCCCGATGCCGAGCCCTTGTAGTAGCCCATGGGGTACAGGTTTTCTTCGCCGGTTTCCTCGGCCAGAAGGTCGTAGAGCCCCCGGCTGGAGAGGAACTGTTTGCCGTTAAAGTTCAGCACAAGCCCGGTGTTCAGATAGGCGCAGTTCTGCAGGCGCCGCTCCACAAATTCCGTGTTGAACTGGTAATCGCCAAAGACCTGGCTGTCCGGGGTAAATTCGACAAAGGTGCCGTCCTTCTGCTTGTCCTTGAGCTTTCCCTTCCGGTTGGTTTTTAGCACCCCCCGCTCGAAGACCGCCTCCGCGAATTCGCCCTGGCGGAAGGACACCACCCGGAAACGGGAGGACAGCGCGTTTACCGCCTTGGTCCCCACCCCGTTCAGGCCCACGGAAAACTGGAACACGTCGTCGTTGTACTTGGCCCCGGTGTTGATCACCGACACACATTCCACAAGCTTCCCCAGCGGGATGCCCCGGCCGTAGTCGCGGACCCGGACCGTTACGTCCCCGTTCTGGCCCTTAATCTGAATCTCGATGTGCTTCCCGTTACCCATGATGAATTCGTCAACGCTGTTGTCGACAACCTCTTTGAGAAGCACGTAGATCCCGTCGTCGGGATTGCCGCCGTCCCCCAGCCGCCCGATGTACATGCCGGTCCGCAGCCTGATATGTTCCAGCGAAGAAAGGGTCTTTACTTTGGATTCGTCGTAAACGGCTGCTTTGCCCGAGGTTTTCGCCTCCGGGCCGGACAGCGGGGGGGTCCGGGCGCTCCCGGCTTTGGCCGCCCCGGCGGGGGCGGCTTTCTTTGACGTTTTTATTGGCATAGGGTACCTATTGGGCCGGCTGCAAAACCGGCAATGTTTGGCGGGCGCGGGCTACAACAGTTTGGAGAGTTCTTCAACACGGGCTTCGGTTTCCTCAATCTGCGTTTTTATGTCCTTAATCCGCTCTTCCGCATCGGCGATGCGCCGCTCCTGTTCCGCGACGGCCCGCTTCATTCTTTCAATTTCGGCTTTTTTCTCGTCAATCGCGATGGAAGTTTTCAATTTTTCGATATCGCGGTCGTACCCGGCGATGGTTTCCAGGCCCTGCCTGGCGGTTTCCACGACCCGCTGATCTTCCGGCTGAAAGATCCGGTCAAAAGGTTCGCCCCCGGACACGGCCTGTTCCCCCAGGCGGCGGTACACGGTTTTAAGTTCCGACCGGATAAGGGCTATGCGCTTTTCCAGATGCTGGATCCGCCGGCGGGGCCCGCCTTCCGGGTTAAAGCCGCCTTTAAGGCGGCGGCATTCTTCCCGCAGCCCGGCCAGTTCCCGGCTCCGGGCGGCGGCGGCCTCCTTCATGTCCCGGAGCGCGCGGACCGCGTCTTCCAGCTCGTGGCCGGAAACCAGGGATTCGCTTTCCGGGGCGGCCAGCTTGTCCCCGGCGGCGGCGTAGAGCCGCTTCAGGCTTTCCTGGTGCCGGGCCGCCAGGGTCCGGTACACCGCGCCCTGGGTGTTCTTCCCTATCCAGTCAAAGAAGCCCGAACCGGCCCGGTCGTCCACCTCCCCCAGTCTGTTCCTGGCGTCTTCCAGCTTGGGGACAAGGCGGTCGGCCTGCTGCCGGTAAGCCCCCAGAAGGACGGAAAACTGCTCTTCGCCCAGGGCGTCCCGCCCCACATCGGCGCTGGCCTTGGGAATTTCCGCCAAAAAGACGACATTCTCCCGCTCTTTAACGCGGATCTCCGCTTCCAGCTCGCCGATCCGCCGGATGTCCGCCTCCGCAAGCTGGATAAAGCGCTGGGAATCCGCTATTTCGCCTTGCAGTTTGAGGTATTCTTCCGCGATTCCGCCTAAAAGGGCCTCCTGGCCGGGCAGGCGGCCGAACAAGGTCTCCCCAAAATCCGCATACAGGAGGTCCAGTGAGTGGCTGGCCTCCTTTTTTTTGAGTTCCAGGTCGTTGATGGCCCGTTTTCGTTCGTCCATTTGCCTTTTATTATAAGTTAAAGACATTTTTCTTGACAATCGGCTTGTGTCCGTTCCATCATATCCTAACAGCCCAACAGCAATCCAGAAAGGAGTCCCTATGAGTCATAACACGAACAGTATCAAGAATGTATCCATTGCGGGTCATGGGGGGACCGGAAAGACAAGCCTTTTTGAACATCTGCTTTTTGCCGGTGGGGTAATTCCCCGGCCGGAAACCGTGGATTCGGGAAAAACCGTGGCGGATTCTTCCCCGGAGGAAATTGAACGGAAAATATCCATTCACGCCGCGCTGGCCCACGTGGAACTGGACGGCACGAAGATCAACCTGTTCGACACGCCCGGATCGTCGGACTTTATCGGGGACGTGATCCTAAGCTTCCGGGCCAGCGAATTCGCCGTGCTGACGGTGGACGCCCGCGTGGGGGTCCAGATCGAGACGATAAAGTTATGGCGCAACCTGGAGGGCCGCAAGAAGCCGCGCGGGTTCTACATCACCAAGATGGACGAAGAACGGGCGGATTTTAAAAAAATTCTGGAAGACATTAAGGACAAGTTTAAGGCGGAGCCCGTGCCCATTACCCTGCCTATGGGGCCGGGGGCGGACTACAAGGGCGTTATCGACGTGCTGAACGAGCGGGCCTGGTTCGTCCAGGACGGCGGGGCGGCCCTGGAAAAAGAGGGGGACATTCCCCCGGAGTACCGGGAGGAGTGCGCCGCGGCCCGGGAGCGCCTTATAGAGGCCGCCGCGGACGGCGACGACACGCTGATGGAGCATTACATCGAGAAGGGCTCCCTGGACGCCAAGGAGATGCACGACGGGCTTATCGAGGCCATGGCCGACCACAAGTACGTGCCCGCCTTTGCCGGCGCCGCCCTTAAAAATTCCGGCCTGTTCCCGTTCCTTAAATTTTTGGCGGACATAGCCCCCCTGCCCGGTACCGCCGGGGACCTTGCCCTGGACGGGGAAGGCAGGGAACACGCGGTGGCGGTGGACCCGGACAAGCCGCTTTCGGCCCTGGTTATCAAGACCGCCTACGACCAGTTTTCCGGGAAGCTTTCCTGGGTCAAGGTGATCACGGGGAAGCTTACGCCCGATACCGAGGTTCTGAACGTTTCGGAAAACAAAAAAGAGCGGATCGGCAAGATCTACCTTTGTGTGGGGAAAAAGCTGGAGGAAGTGCGGGAACTCTACGCCGGGGATGTGGGGATTATCGCCAAGGCGGCCAGCCTTAAAACCAACGACACAATTACCGCCGGGGAGGCGGGCCTAAACTTTCTGCACCTGCGGCTTCCCGAGCCGGTCCATTCGGTGGCGGTCAACGCGGTCCAAAAAAAAGAGGAGGACAAGCTGGGCGAAGCCCTGGTCAGGGCCGCAGAGGAAGACCGGACCTTTAGCTACGTTTTTAACACCGAAACCAAGGAAACCGTGATCTCCGGCATGGGGGAGCTCCAGATCAACATTATCCTGGACAAGATACGGCAGAACCAAAAGATCGAGATGGAAACCCGCATACCGCGGGTGGCCTACCGGGAAACGATCAGCAAAAAGGCCAGCGCCGAGTACACCCACAAGAAACAGACCGGGGGCCACGGACAGTACGGCAAAGTGGTGCTGGACATCGCCCCGCTGGGCCGGGGGGAAGGCTACAAATTCGAAAACCGGATCTTCGGCGGGGCCGTGCCCAAGAACTACATACCCGGCGTGGAAAAGGGCGTGGCGGAAGGCATGGCGCGCGGCACCGTCGCGCAGTACCCGGTGGTGGACGTGGAGGTGGCTATCGTGGACGGCAAGTACCACCCGGTGGATTCCTCCGAACTGTCCTTTAAGCTGGCGGCCAGGAACGCCTTCCGGGAAGCCATGCGCCAGGCCGGGCCCACGCTGCTGGAACCCATTATGAACCTGACGGTCTTTGTGGAAGACAAGTACCTGGGGGACGTGATGAGCGACCTTTCCGGCAAGCGGGGCAAGATCCTGGGCCAGGACGACGTGGGGGGCGGCATCGCGGAGATACGGGCGGAAGTCCCCCACGCGGAGCTGCTGCGCTACTCCATCGATCTGCGGTCGATCACGAGCGGCACAGGTTCCTTTGGGGTGGCCTTTGACCACTACGCGCCGATCTCCGGCCGCATCGCCGAGGACGTGATCAAGGCGGCGGCGGCCTTCCAGGTGAAGGAAGAAGAGGAGTAAGCCGCAGCCGTCCGGGCTAAGCTTTAAAAAAGACCGGGTAGAACCGGGGAGTTGGGCAAAAAAAGGGGCCATCCAACGATGGCCCCCAAAGTTCCGCGTTACGCCGCGTTCCCGCCCCTTACCCCGCGCCGGCAGCCAGCGGGAAGGCGGGAATACGCTGGGTTACTCTATCGCAACAGCAGGGGACCACACAATGTCAGATGGGGCAACATTCCCACCCTCACTAAGTGGATAAGTCTGAACCCCAATCAGGTAGTCTCCTTCCGCTCCCGAAGGAAGGGGAGAAGGAATAGGATAAACAAACGAATATTTGTCGGGATTATATTTAGCACTTGCATCCAGACTTCCATCGTCTTTGTATATCTTACCATTCTCAACGGTAGGGCTACCACCACCACCATGAGAAATGTTAGACACCTGTTTGGTACCGTCTTTTTTGGAATACACCACATAGCCTCCCGCATCATCGGCGGCGTCCCAGGTTACAATGATATCTGTCCCGTTTTTCACCGCTTTAAGATTTGAAACGGTGTTTGCCTTGTCATAGACCACCTTCACATCCAGAACGTCGTTCTTGCAAGCGGTAAAGGCCAGGCCGCAGAGCAGGGCGGCCGCCAGGGCCGCCAAAACCAGTTTGTTCTTCATTGCGTACTCCTCGTAAAAAATTTATGCACTGCGGCGCGGGGGCCGGGGCGTTGCCCCGCGCTGCCGGCGCGGGGCAACGTTCCGGGTATCCCGGTCCGCACAATGCCAATGGGGTGGGAAGCGCGGCGAATATGCGCCGCAGGAAGGGGGGAAAAACAAAAAGGCCGTCCGGTGCGCCCCGCTAACGCGGGACGCA
>JAISMQ010000293.1 GCA_031276685.1 Treponema sp.
AACATACGGTTACCGGCAATAATGTAAGCCACGCGAAGAATAGGACCCGCCGGACCTGGAAGCCCAACCTGGTCAAGGTAAAGACCGAGATCGGGGGGACTTCGCTCACGCTGAAGATCTGCACCCGCTGCCTAAAAAGCGATCTAATCACCAAAAAAGTATAAAAGCCGGGCTCTTCCACAAGCTGCCTGGACGCTTCGCGCATCAGACCCTGGTGGGGCGCTTCGCGCGCGGCCCCGGCAGGGTCTACACGCGCAGTTCGAGCCCGTCATAAGCCGGCTGCAGGCTTATATTCCCTATCCCCCGTCCCTTCCGGTAGTTCCGGCAGTAGGCTTTAATGGCCCGGTGGGAGTAGTCGTGGCAGATGTGGGTGAGCAGGCCCCGCCGGGCCCCCGTTTTTACCGCCGCGTCCAGGGCCTGTTCAAAGTTGAAGTGGGTGGGGTGGGGCCGCATCCGCAGGCCCCCGATAATAATCACGCCGGGCGCGCCGATAAGGGGCCAGGAGGGGCCGGGGATTTCGCTGGTGTCGGTCAGGTAGACTGCGGCGGCGGGCCCCTCGTCAACGCGCCAGCCCAGGATGGAAAGCGCCCCGTGGATGACGGGTATGGGGCTGAACCGGAGGCCGCCGATGACGACGGGGGCACTTACCACGGCGGGGAGAAGCCGGGGCTTGCCGCCCCCCCGCTGGGTTTCCCTAAACACGTAAGAAAACCGTTCCTTTAGCTCCTCGATGGTTTCCCGGTTTCCGTAGACCGGCAGGGGGTTTTCGCGGCTCAGGGGGCGCACATCGTCCATACCGTGGATGTGATCCGCGTGGGAGTGGGTCAAAAATACCGCGTCCAGCCGCCCGATCCCCGCCCGCAGCGCCTGGATGCGGAATTCGGGCCCCGTGTCTATGACCGCCTGTTCCCCTCCGGCCCCCCGGACGAGCAGGGAGGAACGCAGCCGCCGGTCCCGCCGGTCCGCAGAGCGGCATACGGGGCAGCCGCATCCCAGCACGGGGATCCCGTCGGACGTGCCGGAACCGAGAATACGGAGTTTCATGCGGCCAGACCTGCCATACGCCAACTATGCCGGAAAACCGCCCGCGAAAACAGCCCGCCTTGTTACGGAGGCGTTTTTGGCGTAGGTTTATTCGGGGGAAACATGCCGAATCCTGAACTGCTGCAGACCTTGGATTACATTTTGAACCGCTGCGACGAGGGGGCCATTGAGGCGGTGGCGGCGGCGGTGCTGCGCCGCAGGCGGGAGCTTGCCATGTTCGGCGGCTCGCCGAATCTGCCCGATCCCCACAGGATGGCCCGGGAATTTTCCTCCCGGCTTGATATAAGCGGGGCCATTCAGGGCCTGAAGGCGTCGGTGCGGGATATGGCGCTGCGGATTATCAGGCAGGAAGCGCCGGACCTGAGCGCCGAACAGGCGGAGGAGCTGGCCAATGCCTGGATACCTGCGGGCGGGGCCCCTCAGGCCGAGGGGCCGCCTGGCGAAAATTCACCAGGCGAAAATTCGCCGGGCGGGAAAGCGCAGGGCGCGGCGAAAACCCTGCCGGAAGACCTGCTGCGCTCCATGATCGGCCAGTTTGTGGCCTTTTCACAGGGGGCCATGGACAAAAACGAAGACCAGGGGCTAAGGGCTGAGCTAGGCCCCTGGCCGGAACGGTACTGGAAAGCCTTTCCGCCGGTTATACGGCTCTTTATTACCGATTACCTGAAGGGCGAAATCGGCGAAAAGGACTTTCGCGGCAAAATTGAAACCGCCCTTTCGATGGGCCTTTAGTCCCCCACCCGGATAGTGTCGAACCAGGCGGCGTTGTACAGTTCCAGGGTTTCCCCCAGATCGTACTTTAGCTCCGTGCGGCCAAGTTCCCCGGCGTCGTAGTGGGAAACGCCCTGTTTGTACTGCCGGGCGGGGATGTTGACGGTGGCGGGGAAGCCAAAGTAGTCGCAGAATTCCGCGTAGATCTCCGGCCGGTGGATAAAGTTGATAAATTTGTGGGCCAGATCGATGTGCTTGGAACCCTTGAGGATGCACATGCTGTCGATGTAGGAGGGGCCGCCTTCGGGGGGGATAAAGAAGACCGTGTCGTTCCTCAGTTGCTCGTTGTCGCCGATCTCCTCAAAAACCACCTCCGGGTAGCCCTGGACCACCCAGAATTCCCCGTCCGCGTAACCCTTGCCAAAGGCTTCGGCGTCGAATTTAACCAGGTTGGGTTTCCATTTGTCGTTGATAAGGTCCCTGGCGGCGTTGATCTCCGCGACGTTCGCGGTGTTCACCGAATAGCCCAGGTGTTTCAGCGCGTCCCCCATCACTTCCCGCATGTCGTCGAGCATGGTCATGCGGTCCTTAAGATCGGTCCGGGCGAAGATCGACCAGCTCCGTTCAAAGCTGGGGACCTTGGCGGTGTTTACCGCGATTCCTGCGGCGCCGAAGTAGTAGGGGACCGAATACTCCATGCCGGGATCGTAGGTGGCCTTTTGTAAAACCGCGGGGTCCACGTTCTTCAGGTTGGA
>JAISMQ010000295.1 GCA_031276685.1 Treponema sp.
GCAAATTTGGTGTCTGTCACCCTTAGCGTAAAAACAGGGGGTTTTCCCAGAAGGCCCTGGCCGAGCGCTGTAACGCGGCCCATTCGTATATCAGGCAAATCGAGAGCGGGAGGGGGAAGCCTTCCTTCGCCTTTATCGGGAAACTTGTCGATGCTCTGGGCATTGAAGCCTACCAGTTGTTTTACGATGAAACGCAGGACAAAAACCCATCGCGGGCGGTGTATATAAAAGCGGTCAAAGCGGATTTTCTTGAAAACCTGACCCGTGAGATTGATACAGTCATTGAAAAATTGGAAAAGTAAGAGCCGTCCCCGGATTCTTTGCTTCATTCGGCACGGCGCACGCCGCCCGGCAGGAACCAGGCCAGCGGGGCCGCGATGAGGGCGAGGATCCGCCGCCACAGGGGGACGGCCCGGCGGTAGGCGGCCACGATCAGGGGCCAGGCGGCCTTTGCCTGGGCAAGATCCTCCTCCCCAAAGTCCGGCGCAAAGCGGGCGGCGGTTTTCAGGCGGTACAGATCGTACAGGGGGCCGTTTTCGGGCAGCACGGGAACGGGCAGCATGCCTGCGGGCAGGGGGCCGCCAAGCTGTCTGTCAATTTCCCGCGCCCATTCCGCCTCCGCGCTGTCCCGCGGACGCCGCAGCCCGGCCAGGCGGATCAGGCGGACGGCGCGGTTCCAAAGGGCCACGGCCTTTTTCCGCTTCCCCCGCGCCAGGCAGCAGGCAAAAATGGGCCACAGGCGGAACAGGGCCGCGAACAGGGCAAGGGCGCAGGCAAGGGCAAGGGGCCAGTACCTCCGGGCGGCCGCCGCAAGGCCCGCCCCCGTGGAAAAACGGGGGCCTTCCTCCGCTTCGCCCGGCCCCTCCCTGGCCCGCAGGGAATTCCGGTTGCCAAAAATCTCCCACATAAGCAGTTCAAAGAGTTCCTGGGGCACCCCGGCGGAGATACGGAATTCCTCCCCTTCCGCCAGGTTGTCGGTCGTGGGGTCGTATTCGATCCAGCCGTAGCCGGGGAACCATACCTCTACCCAGGCGTGGGCCATGTCGGCGCGGACGGGGTAGTAGTCAAAGGTGTTGGTCGCGGGGTCCAGGAAAAA
This sequence comes from Treponema sp., assembly GCA_031276685.1. GTDB lineage: Bacteria > Spirochaetota > Spirochaetia > Treponematales > Breznakiellaceae > JAISFT01. Next base: position 1,097 of record JAISMQ010000295.1, read on the forward strand.
CCCGGCCCCGATGCGGGCGGGGATACCCAGGGAGCGGAGCAGCAGGGCGCAGGAAAACGCAAAGTAGGAGCAGTAGCCCTTTTTCGAGGTAAAGAGAAAATGGCTTAACTGATCCCCGTCCGGGGCTATCCCGGCCCGCAGGCTGTAACGGTAGTCCCCGTATTTAAGCCACTCGTAGATTCCCTGTACCCGGTCCCAGTAGTTTTCCGTCCCCCCGCTTATCTGTTCCGCGTAGGCCCGGAGCCGTTCGTCGCCGCCGTATTCAGTGTAGATCCGGTATTCCGCCTCCCCCATGCCCAGAACCGGCGCGGAGGGGGGCCAGATCTCCAAATCGATAAGATCGATGGGGACAGCTTCGCTGGTAACGCTGCTTACCGCGTAAACCGAGCTAAAGGACGAGGCATCCCAGCTTTCGTAGGGGATCACGCGGACGGGCTGGTTCATTCCAATAAAAGCCCGCGAATCGAAGTTTACCAGGTAGTATTCCTGGCCGGTGATCCGGACATCCCGCAGGTTTTCTGCGGCCTCCAGGGCGGGCAGGTTTAGGATCCGTTCCGGCAGGAATTCGGGGTGGTCCCGGCCGTCAAGGTCGTCAAGGCGGAAAAAACCCTGCCCCCGGTTGTAGCCGGACAGCACGTAACGGCGCAGCAGAATGTGATCGTCATCGGGATCCTTCTTCACGATCAGCACCAGGTCGTCGTTCATGCTGATCTGGCTTTCCAGTTTGAGGAATTTTGAAAAGTCAAAGCTGAACAGGTTGGGGGCCAGGAGGCCGCCCCCCTGTTCGACCGCCTTTTCCTGCGAGGGTCTGATAAAGAACAGGCCCCCCAGGGCCACAAGGCAGAGCAGCAGCGCGGTGGCGGCGGTCCGTTCGGCCCGGCGCGGCTTGTATTCCGCCGGAACGGACCGGATAAGGGCGGCAAGCTCCAAAAACCCGATGGTTCCAAAGACGGCGATCATCACCACCGGCCAGCGGTACAGGCCGACGTTCCCGGTATGGGTAAAGGTGTAGATGCCAAGCAGGATCAGCAGATCCACCCCGCAGCTTGCCCTTAGAAAGCGGCGGGAAGCGGCGGCAAAGAAGCTGCTTAACGCGGTCCAGTAGTAGGGGATCAGGAAGACGAAGCTGTTACGGTCGTAGTCCAGGAGCAGGCTGTTCAGGCCGGAGGCCAGGCCCCCGGGGTTGAATGCCCCCGGCAGGCTGATAAAGAACCGCAGAATCCAGGGCAGCGCGGCCAAAAGTCCGGCGCCCAACAGGCCCTTCCCCCGCCGGCCGGCGGCCCCAAGAAACGCGGGGGCCAGGACGCCCGCCAGCAAAGCGGCGGCAAAGACCGGGAGATCCGCCATGTCCCCGGCCAGCAGCGCCACCTGGAACAGGATAAGGAACAGGGCGCCGGAACGCAGGACAAGGGCGGATCTCACAACGGCGCCCCCGTGGAGCGCTTTCCGGGGGCGGGGACGGTACCACTGACAGCGGTGCTGTCAGCGCCGCTGTCAGCATCGCTGACGACGCCGCTGATAGCATCGCTGACGGCGACTGCCAGGGCCCCCGCGCGGACGGCGTTCCGCGACCCGTAAAGCCGGGCGCAGGCCTCCGCGGCCTCCGCAAGCCGGCCCGGCCCGTTTTCCGCGTAGAGGAAAAAAATGTCGCAGGGCGCGGAGGGGGAAGGGCGGCGGCTGAGGAAGCGGTCCAGGGCGGCGGCCCCCGCGCTGGTCCGGGGCAGGGCCAGGATACAGGTCCCCCGGTCCGCGGCGGGAAGCTCCGGCGGGGGCCCGCCGGGACCCTTGCCCTTCCCCGCCGGGCCCGGAAGGGGCAGAGAGGCGGGCCAGGCCATCGCCCGGGCCAGATCCGGGCCGCCCCGGATCTCCCCGCCCGTATAGCCGGCCAGCACGTCCATGCCCCGGCCGGCAAGGTCCAGGCTCATCGCCAGGGCTTGGGCGCAGAGCATATCCACCGCCTCCCGCCCTGTTTCCGGCTTGTAAAGCGCCCCGTCGGTCTCCGTATCGACCAGGACAAGGAGCCGCGAATGGGGCGGGGGCTCGCTCTCCCCTTCCCGGACAAACAGGGACTGGGCGGGGCCGTGGCTGTAGAGTTTCCAGTTGATCCGGCGGGGATCGTCCCCCGGCGTGTAGGGCCGGTGGTCAATCATGTCGTCGTTGCGCAGGTAGCGGGGGCCGGAACGCTGTTCCTGGCCTCCGGGCCGGGGCTTTACCGGGACCGGGTCCTCCGCCGGGCGCGGGCTCGCCAGTATCCGGGCCTCCGGCTCCCGGCGCAGGGGCCAGGAAAAGGCAAAGATGTTAAAGGCGTCCACGACCCTTAGCTCGTCCTCTTTGGAATAGTAGGCCCCCCGCAGGGGGACGCTGAGCGGGTCGCCGGGCAGGCCGGGATCGAACAGATGCTCCACCCGGCGGCCGTCTTTGGTTTCAAGGCAGACGCGGCAGCGGATCAGGATCCCCGGAATCCGGAAAAACCGGGCCTCCCCGGTACGGACCGCCTCCACCGCCATCCCCGCGGTAATTTCGCGGGGGCCCAGCTCCAGCCGCATGCGGGAAGCCCCGTTCCGGTGGACCAGGGCCATGACAAAGCCCAGGATCAGGCAGTACAGCCAGACCGCCAGGAGAATCGCCCCCACCAGGCTCAGGGCCAGCTCCTGCCGCAGGCTTCCCGCCGCGAAGGCCGCGGCGGTAATGGCGAGGATAAAAAAACCCGCAGGGGACAGGCGCGCCAGGGGCAGCAGCGGCAGCCGGGGGGATTCCCCCGCCGGAGCGCCGCTAAACGGTTTTGATTCCCTCAATTCGGGCAAGGCAGATCTCCCGGACAAGTTTGTCGGCCTGGGAACGGGGATCGCGCAGCTTGAGCCGGTGGCACAGCACCGGGGCGGCAAGGGCGGCAATGTCTTCGTCGGTGACGTAGGCCCTCCCGCGCAGCAGGGCCAGGGCGCGGGCCGCAGCCAGCAGGTGCAGCCCCGCGCGGGGGCTTGCCCCCAGCGTAAAACCCCGGTGGATCCGGGTGTCCCGGACCAGGTCGGCAATGGCCTCCTTGAGTGCGGGGTGGCAGAAGACCCCCGCCGCCGCTTCCCGCGCAGCCATAAAATCCGCCGTACCGCAGACAGGTTTAAGGGCCGCCAGGGCCTTTTCCTGGGGGTTTTCATCGAGAATCGAAAGTTCCGCCTCCCGGTCGGGGTAACCCAGGGAGAGGCGCATCATAAAACGGTCAAGCTGGGCGCTGGGCAGCGGGAAGGTCCCCTCGCTCTCAACGGGGTTTTCCGTGGCAATAACGAAAAAAGGCTCCGGGGGCTTGTAGGTATGGGACCCGATGGTAACCTGCCGCTCCGCCATCACTTCCAGCAGGGCGGACTGGACCTTGGGCGCGGCCCGGTTGATCTCGTCGGCCAGCACGATATTCGCCAGCACCGGGCCGGGGACAAAACGGAAATGGTGGGTGGCGGGGTCAAACACGTCAACCCCGGTAATGTCGTAGGGCAGCAGGTCCGGGGTAAACTGAATACGCTTAAAAACCAGGCCCTTTTTCCCGCCGTTGATAAGCCGGGCGAAGGTTTTGGCCACGGTGGTCTTCCCCAGCCCCGGATTATCCTCGATAAGCGCGTGACCCCCCGCAAGAACCGCCGCCGTCAGGAATTCCAGGAACTCCCCCTTTCCCCGGATAACCCGGGCGGCCCCTTCAACCAGAGCCGCCGCCGTCGCTATGGCGGATTCCGCAACGGCCCTGATTTACTTCTCCCTGTCCCGGTTGAAGCCCAGGGCGAACTGCGCGATCATGCTGTCAATCTGGGTTTTCGATTTGATGCCGTAAGCTTCCAGCACCCCGATGTCGAACTGATCGTAGCTGACGTTTTTCTTTTCGTATTCGCAGAACATGTTCGCCAGGTACACCGCCTGGACCAGATCCCGGTATTTGGGATCCGCCGATTCAGGATCGTGGTGGAAGCGGATGGACATAACCAGGGGTTCTGGAAAATTCCACTTTTCCGCGATCAGGGCGCCTATTTCCGCATGGTTCAGCCCGGCGGAAAGGTCTTCGAAGGTGGACAGGGGCAGGCCCTTTTCCTGGCAGAAGTTGCGGATATTGTTCAGCAGGTCGGGGTGGACATTGGAAAAGACGATCTTCCCCATGTCGTGAAGAATACCGCTGACGTACACATCGTCCAGCAGGTTCTTTTCCCGCTTAAAATTCCTGACCAGGTTGTAGGCGTAAAAGGCCACCTTGTAGGAATGTTCCCACAGCGCCCTCTTTTCGGCCGTGTTGTCCCCCAGGATCTTCTGGGTCCCGTAGGAGTAGAGCAGGTTTCTAATGCCCCGGATGCCGACCATCTTAACCGCTTCCGCGATGGTATCCACCTTCTTCGCCAGCATGTACTGGGCGGAATTGACAATTTTTAACAGATCCGCCGTCATCGCCGGATCCTGGGAGATATGCCGGGCAATGGCCCCCATATCCGACATGGGGTCGTTGATCATCTTCTGGATCACAAGAATATTTTCCGGGAACTGGGGCAGGGAGTTCACCTGGTCCACCACGGTCTTGGCAAGCAGCGAAAGGTTCTCCACGTGGGTCTTGTCCAGGGGGACGATAAGCCGGGCAATCGTCTCCTTTTCCGAGGAAAGTATGTCGAAACAGTCCTCGTCAAGGCCCATTTTTTTAAGCATCAGAACCAGGATCACCAGGCCCAGGCCGGCGCCTTCCGAATTGTCCAGCACCTGGGAAAGTGCGTCTTCCAGCGAATTGTACTGCCGGGACCGGGCCAGCTTGTCGTGAATCCGGATAAGCTCGGTTTTGGTTACCGCCACATTGTTGCGGACTTCGATGTAGATGATGTTCTTCCGCACCTGGAGGATAAGTTTGACATAGAGTCCCTGTTCTTTCTGCATCTGCAAGTAATGGGCAATGTTGGAAAGGGTGGTGTCCTTAAAAGAGGCCATCCCCTCCTTGTACTGTACGGGATTGGTCAGGTCCAGGCCCTTTTCCATAAAGTAAACCCGCTTGGTATTGGCCTTTTTCGCGTTAACGGCCAGTTCCTGGACACAGTACACAATGTAATCTTTAAGTTTTTCCTGGTGGACTTCCCGTAAAAACAGGGCAAGCACCTGTTCTATGTAGATCTCTATTTCGTGGGGCAGGGTAAAGGTAGTAATGGTGAGGGGCACCCCCGCCTGTATCGCCTTCCTTACCTTTGGTTCATCAACAACCAGTTCCTGGGCTGCCACTCTCTGCCATCCTTACCCGGTTTTTCACTATCGCCACATCTACGGCATATTCCATACGTCTGCGGGGCTCTGCCTTACATCGCCCGCAGGACGCCAAACATCTCCACCCTAGTATATCCAAAAGACCGGAAAGGAATCAATCACGCTTTTGGCGGGAACGGCGTACAATACGCCGGAACAGGATTTTTTTTGAAAACATGCGGTAGAATACAGGCTATGCGGGAAATTTGGATACCGGAACTCCTAAGTTCCCTGTTCATGCTTGTTTTTCTTGTCCGGCCCCTGTTCAAGGGGCTCTGGCCCCTGGACGGCATCGCGTGGTTTCCCGTCCTGGCCCTGGGGATAGCGCTTGCCATCTTCCCCGCCTACGGTTTTAGGCCCGAATGTGTCCCGCTGGCCCTAAGCCACCTGGTTGTAACCCTTATGAACCTTAACCCCCTGCTTATGGGGGCCAGCCGTAACGCCGCGTTTCACGAACGGGGGGCCCTGTTTATCGTCCCCGCCATCGGCTGCCTGGCCCTGGCCGGCGGCGCGGCCCTGTACTTCGCCCCCGCTTCCCCGGCGCCCCTACATTCGCGGACCGTTACGCTGGAACCGGACCAGGCCGGGGGCCCCGTCTACACCCTGCATATCTTCGAGGGCCGGGACCCGCAGGGCTCCGTCGCTGAATCCGGCGAAGCCAGGCCCCTTATCTTTGTGGCCCCCCCCGATTTTGGCCGCCTGGACGCGGTGGACGGGCTCTGCGCGGCCCTGGGGGAGCGGGGTTTTACCGTGATAAGCTATACCCGCACGAATTCCGCGTCGCCGGGGCGGCTGTTGGGGATCTGGCGGGCCTTCCGCGACGGGACCAGGCTTAAAAAGGCGAACGACGCGGGCCGGGTACTGGAGGCGGAAAAAAAGGCCGAGATCGAATTCGTCCTGCCCTACGTGAAAGAAAACCTGGCCTCCCTGGCCCCCGCCGCCGACGGGGACGCCCTGTTCCTGGCGGGCTGGGGGGCGGGGGGTTCCGCCCTGGCCTACCTTGTCTCCGCGCCCGCCGGAAAGGGAGTGTCCGGCCCCTACGGCGCGCAGGGCCCCTACGGCGCGCGGGGGCTCGTGGTGGCGGAGGGCCGTTTCTGGTCTTCCTGGGCCGCCGCCCCGCCCCCGGAAAGCGGCGCCGCGCCCTCCGGCGCCCTCTCCGCCGTTCTGGCGAAGCTCCGGCGCTGGTTTAACGGCCTCCGGCCCGAACGGGTCGAAGGGCACGAGGCGGTCCCCCAGCCGCCGGTCCCCGCGCTGTACCTGGTTTCCGGCCGGGCCCTGGACGAAGGCGGGGGGCCCTATGCCGCCGTACTCGCGGCCCTGCGGAATTCCGACAGCCCCGCCGCGCTGGCCGTTGCGGAGGGGGCGGGGCCCCTGGATTATTCGGATCTCCCGGCGGAGTACCCGCTTTACAACGCCCTGCTGTCCGGCAGGCCCGGCGGCCGCGCGGAAGAGGCCGCCGCCCTTATCGCCCGCTTCTGCGAACTGGTCATCGGGGGGCCGCTTAAAACCCAGGCCCCCGCAGCCTTTACCGGCCGCCTCCGGCTGCCCGGCGGGCTTTACCTGGAAACCCGGTATTGGAATTTTGGAGATCTCCGGCTAAACTAGGCTCGTGAAAGCGCAATTTACCACCCGCAAGCTGGACGCCTATTTCAGATCGCTGCTGGACATTGAAGGGTTCGCCGGCATCGACGATTCCCAAAACGGCCTGCAAGTGGACAACGACGGGTCGGAAGTCAGCAAAATCGCCTTCGCGGTGGACGCGAATCTGGAAACCTTTAAGCGCGCCGCCGCCTGCGGGGCGGGGCTGCTCTTTGTACACCACGGCCTTTTCTGGGGCAGGCCCCTGCAGGTAACGGGAAACCACCGGGGGCGGCTCAAATTCCTGCTCGATCACAACATCGCCCTCTACGCCGTCCACCTTCCGCTGGACAAACACCCCCAGGCGGGGAACAACGCGGCCCTGGCGGCGCTGCTGGGCCTTAAGGACCTTGAACCGTTCGGCCTGTACCACGGCGTCAAAATAGGGTATAAGGGGGTTCTTGATCCCCCCATCCCCGTGGAAGAAGCGGTAAAGCGGATAAGTTTTTCGGGCCGCCCGCCGCTGGGGGTGTTCCCCTTCGGCCCGGACCTGAACAGGACCTGCGCGGTAATTTCCGGCGGCGCGCCCAGGGAGGCGCTGCAGGCAATCGAGGAGGGGCTCGATCTCTACATCACCGGGGAGGCGGGGCACTCGGTGTACCACGAGCTCCAGGAGGCCCGGCTGAACATGATCGCCGGGGGCCACCACTCCACCGAGGTATGGGGGGTCCGCCGGGTAATGGAACACTGCGCGGAAGAACTGTCCGTAGAGGGCGAATTTATCGACGTTCCCACAGGTTTGTAGGCTATTCCCTGAAATATTTTTTAGCGGCCCCCAAAACCAGCCGGATTTTGGGAAAGCCCTTACGGAGTTGAAATGAACGAAACGGTTAAACATAAACTGCTGCCCCTTAGCCTGACGGCGCTGGTCCTTCTTGTCGACCAGGGGGTAAAGGCGTTTATCGTCAAAAACTGGCCCCTGGAGGGGAGTTTTATCGCGGATGTTTTTGACAACGGCTTCCTGTACATCATCCATGTGCGGAACAAGGCGATTGCCTTTAGCCTGGGGCACAACCTGCCCGACAAGGCGCAGCTTGTGCTGTTTGTCATAGCCCCAGTCTTGGTGCTGGGTTTCCTGTTCTGGTACTACCTGAGTTCCCGGGACTTTACCGGCCCGCAGCGCTGGGCGGTGGCGGGGATTCTGGGCGGCGGCCTGGGGAACCTGGCCGACCGGATCTTCCGGCCCGGCGGGGTTGTGGACTTTGTCAGCGTGAAGTTCTACGGGATCCTGGGGATGGACCGTTTTCCCACGTTTAACGTTGCCGATTCCAGCATTGTGGTCTGTTGTATCCTGTTCTTTATCACTATTATGAGCGCCTGGAGGCAGGCGGAAAAACAGCCGAAGTCCGAATCGGCTTAAAAAAGCGCTTTGCGGCTTGTGTAACAGCGTAACGGAGGCTTCCCAAAATTTAAGCCCTTGGGAACGCAGTTTTGATAACGGAGTAATGCTATGAGCAAACGGACAAACACCTGGATTTTTATTGCGGGGGCCACCGTATTCAACATCCTGCTGTACGCCATCTGTTTTTTACTGCTGCTGGTGATCTATGCGCGGGTCGCCGCGCTGCTGCCGGAATCCGCGCAGTCATGGGGGCTTATGGTTATCCTGATCCTCCCCATCATCATAAGCTTTGTACTGTACCGTCTGATCCTCAAAGTAGTTATCAAAAAAGTGGACGTGGAAAAGTACTTTGACCCCCTTTTCGGCCCCCGCCGCCGCCCCCCAAAAAATCCCTAGCGCCTGTTCCGCAGGGATCCCGTGAGGGAAACATCACGCCCCGCAGAATTCGCTGCGGCGCTTAACAGGCAGATGGAACGGCTCATGCCGATCCTGACCCCCGCCGGGGTGGTCATGGGTTTTTTGCTGCCCCGTTTTTTTATTGCCTTCCGCCCCTTTATCCCCTGGATCTTCGCCGTTATGACCCTTTCGGGGGCGCTTAAACTGAAGATCCGGGAACTCGGCCTTGCCCTGCGGCACCCGCTTCCCATAATTTCCGCCTTTGCCGGCGCCCACCTGCTTATACCCCTGGCGGTGTTCTTTATCTCCAGCCTGGTTTTTCCGGGGGACGGGGACACTATTTCGGGCTTTGTTTTGCTGTACGCCGCGCCGACGGCGGTATCAAGCTTTATCTGGGTCAACATGTACCGGGGGGACAACGCCCTGTCCCTGGCGATGATCCTTATCGCCACCGTCGCGGCCCCGGCGGTGGTACCCGCCACACTGTCGCTGCTGATGGGAACCAGAGTGGCCCTGGACATGCGCAGCATTGCCGTGTCACTGGTACTGATGGTGGTAGTCCCGACTATTATCGGCGTAGGGGCGAACGAGCTAAGCCGGGGCCGCGCCCCCCGGATCCTCCTGCCCTGCCTTAACCCCGTCGCCAAGTTCTGCCTGATCCTGGTAATCTCCGCCAACACTGCGGCGATTGCCCCCCAGATCCGCTTTAACGACAGGCGGCTGTGGA